>NZ_JAVRHI010000134.1:0-4082 GCF_034105845.1 Streptomyces sp. CRN 30
CCGGGGCGGGCTCGGGGGCCGGCTCGGCGACCTGCTCGGCGGCCGGGGCGGGGGCCGCGGCGGGGGCGCCGGTGCCGTCGTCGATCAGGGCCAGCTCGGCGCCGACCTCGACCGTCTCGTCCTCGGCGACCTTGATGGAGGACAGCACGCCGGAGGCGGGGGCCGGGATCTCGGTGTCGACCTTGTCGGTCGACACCTCGAGCAGCGGCTCGTCGGCCTCGACGCGCTCACCCTCGGCCTTCAGCCAACGGGTGACGGTGCCCTCGGTGACGCTCTCGCCGAGCGCCGGAAGGGTTACGGAAACCGCCATGGTTTCGGTTGCTCCTAACGAATTGCGGAAGTCTGTGGGGTCGCGATCGTCGCGCGTGGTGACCGAGGGCGGTCAGTCGTGCGAGTGCAGCGGCTTGCCCGCGAGGGCCAGGTGGGCCTCGCCGAGCGCCTCATTCTGCGTCGGGTGGGCGTGGATGAGCTGCGCGACCTCGGCGGGCAGCGCCTCCCAGTTGTAGATCAGCTGGGCTTCGCCGACCTGCTCGCCCATGCGGTCGCCGACCATGTGGACGCCGACCACGGCACCGTCCTTGACCTGCACGAGCTTGATCTCGCCCGCGGTCTTCAGGATCTTGGACTTGCCGTTGCCCGCGAGGTTGTACTTCAGGGCGACGACCTTGTCCGCACCGTAGATCTCCTTGGCCTTGGCCTCGGAGATACCGACGGAGGCGACCTCGGGGTGGCAGTACGTCACCCGGGGCACACCGTCGTAGTCGATCGGGACGACCTTGAGGCCGGCCAGCCGCTCCGCGACGAGGATGCCCTCGGCGAAGCCGACGTGCGCGAGCTGGAGGGTCGGGACCAGGTCGCCGACGGCGGAGATCGTCGGGACGTTGGTCCGCATGTACTCGTCGACGAGGACGTAGCCGCGGTCCGTGGCGACGCCGGCCTCCTCGTAGCCCAGGCCCTGCGAGACCGGGCCGCGGCCGATGGCGACGAGGAGGACCTCGGCCTCGAACTCCTTGCCGTCGGCCAGCGTGACCTTGACGCCGTCCTGGGTGTACTCGGCCTTCTGGAAGAAGGTGCCCAGGTTGAACTTGATGCCGCGCTTGCGGAACGCGCGCTCAAGAAGCTTCGAGCTGTTCTCGTCCTCGACCGGGACGAGGTGCTTCAGGCCCTCGACGATGGTGACGTCGGTGCCGAAGGACTTCCACGCGGAGGCGAACTCGACGCCGATCACGCCGCCGCCCAGCACGATCGCGGACTTCGGCACGCGGTTCAGCTTGAGGGCGTGGTCGGAGGAGATGATCCGGTCGCCGTCGATGTTCAGGCCGGGCAGCGACTTCGGCACGGAGCCGGTCGCCAGCAGGACGTGACGGCCCTGGACACGCTGGCCGTTCACATCGACCGAGGTGGGGGAGGAGAGCTTGCCCTCACCCTCGATGTAGGTGACCTTGCGGGAGGCGATGAGCCCCTGCAGGCCCTTGTACAGGCCCGAGATCACGTCGTCCTTGTACTTGTGGACGGCCTCGATGTCGATGCCCTCGAAGGTGGCCTTCACACCGAACTGCTCGCTCTCGCGGGCCTGGTCGGCGATCTCACCCGCGTGCAGCAGGGCCTTCGTCGGGATGCAGCCGTTGTGCAGGCAGGTGCCGCCGACCTTGCCCTTCTCGATCAGAGCGACGTCCAGACCCAGCTGCGCCCCGCGCAGGGCCGCGGCGTAACCACCGCTGCCACCGCCGAGGATCACTAGGTCGAAAACGGTGCTGGCGTCGTTCGCCACGTCACGTCCTCCATGCATGTGCGCCACGCCGGTCTCCAGTGACCGGTCGGCGGCTGGTGTCCGGCCGCTCGTTCTTCGGCCCTTGGGGTGGGGCCCTGTCCTGCCGGTCCCCATCTTCGCACTTGCGGAGCCCCGACGAGACGCGGGGCCGGGGTGTGAGACGCCCCACGTTCACGAGAGAGCGCCCCCGTAAGGGGCGCGGGGCTGTGTCGATCAGCGGCTCCGCCGCGCGGGCGCGACCAGCCCCGTAAGGGGCGCGGGGAACTGCGCGATCAGCCACATCGGGCCCGCAGCCGCCCACGCCCCGTCGTCACCGGGCTCTCAGGCGCCCGGCACGGTAAACCGGGCGTCAGCCCAGATCCCCGGCAGCCGCCAGCTCGGCGACCCGCACCAGCGTGCGCACAGCGGTACCCGTACCACCCTTCGGCGTGTAACCGAACGGCCCGCCCTCGTTGAACGCCGGCCCGGCGATGTCGAGGTGCGCCCACGCGATCCCCTCGCCCACGAACTCGCGCAGGAACAGCCCGGCCACCAGCCCGCCGCCCATCCGCTCGCCCATGTTCGCGATGTCGGCCGTCGCGGAGTCCATGCCCTTGCGCAGGTGCTCGGGGAGCGGCATCGGCCAGGCCGGCTCGCCGACCTCCTCGGCGGCCTCGTGCACCGCCGCGCGGAACGCGTCGTCGTTGGCCATGATCCCGTACGTACGGGAGCCCAGCGCCAGCATCATCGCCCCGGTCAGCGTCGCGACGTCGATGATCGCGTCCGGCGACTCCTGCGAGGCGGCCCACAGCGCGTCGGCGAGGACGAGACGCCCCTCGGCGTCGGTGTTCAGCACCTCCACCGTCTTGCCGCTGTACATGCGCAGCACGTCGCCGGGGCGGGTGGCGGAGCCCGACGGCATGTTCTCGGCCAGCGCCAGCCAGCCGGTGACGTTGACCTCCAGGCCGAGCCGCGCGGCGGCGACCACGGCGGCGAAGACCGCCGCGGCGCCGGCCATGTCGCACTTCATCGTCTCGTTGTGGCCGGCCGGCTTCAGCGAGATGCCGCCCGAGTCGTAGGTGATGCCCTTGCCGACGAAGGCGAGCGACTTCTTCGCCTTGGACGAGGTGTACGAGAGCTTGACCAGGCGCGGACCGGCCGCCGAACCGGCGCCGACGCCGAGGATGCCGCCGTAGCCGCCCTTGGTGAGCGCCTTCTCGTCGAGCACCTGCACCTTGATGCCGTGCTCCTTGGCCGCGGCCTGCGCGACCGCGGCGAACGACTCGGGGTTGAGGTCGTTCGGCGGGGTGTTGATCAGGTCGCGGGCGCGGTTCAGCTCCTCGGCGACGGTGGCGGCGCGCTCCAGCGCGGCCTTGAACACCTTGTCGCGGGGCTTGCCGCCGAGCAGCGCGGCCTCGGCGAGCGGGGCCTTGCCGTTCTTGGCCTGCTTGTCCTTCGCGGCGTCCTTGCCGGCGGACTTGTAGGCGTCGAAGGAGTACGCGCCGAGCAGCACGCCCTCGCCGACCGCGCCGGCGTCCGCGGCGTCCGCGAGCGGCAGCGCGAAGGCGGCCTTCTTGGTGCCGGCCAGGGCACGGGCGGCGGCACCGGCGGCCTTGCGCAGGGTCTCGCCGTCGTAGCCGGAGTCCTTCTCGGGCTCGGCGCCCAGGCCCACCGCCACCACGAGCGGCGCCTTGAAGCCCGAGGGTGCGGGCAGCTTCGTCACCTCGCCCTCGGCACCGGAGGCACCGAGGGTCTCCAGGACGGCGGCCAGTGAGCCGTCGTACGCCTTGTCCACGGCCTCGGCACCCGGCGCGACGACCAGGCTCTGGGACCTGGGCGCGGAGCCCTTGGCGACACCGATCACGATCGCGTCGGCCCGCAGGCCGGGCGCCGCGGCGGTGCTGAGAGTGAGAGCAGTCACGGTGGTGAAATCTCGCTTCCGTATGAAGTACCGGTGAAGTCCGGTGTGTGGCCGAATGCGGTGGGTCGACCGGGCCCGACCTCCGACCCTAGATCCCTCCTGCGGCGGGGTTCCCACCTGGGCGGGCGCAACCCCGCCCGCGAGCCTACGCTTGTGCCCGCGGCTCAGCCGAGAGCCAGGACGACCAGCGCGGTCGTCGCGGCGGTCTCGGCGAGTCCGCCGAAGACGTCACCGGTGACGCCGCCGAACCGGCGTACGCAGTGGCGCAGCAGGAGCTGGGCGGCGGCCAGGGCGAGGAGCACCGCCAGGGCCGCGCGGACGGCCGGAACCGCACCGAGGGCCGCGCCCGCCGCGCCCGCCGCCACCGTGACGACGGCGGCCGCGCCCAGCGCCACGCGTCGCGGAACGACT
>NZ_JAVRHI010000135.1:0-49163 GCF_034105845.1 Streptomyces sp. CRN 30
CCGCGCGGCGCCAGCCCCGCGCCGTCGCCGTCCCCGAGCAGCGCGACCGCCTCGGGCGCGCGCATCAGCAGGTCCGGGGCGAGCCGCCCGGCGGACAGCACGCGCGCGAGGTTCTCCGCCGCGGCGCCCTCGTCCCGCAGCAGCCGCAGGTACCAGGGCGTGTTGCCCAGCGCGTCGGACACCTTCCGGAAGTTCAGCAGGCCCGAGTCGGGGTCGGCGGAGTCCGCGAACCACCCCAGCAGCACCGGCAGCAGCGTCCGCTGGATCGCGGCCTTCCGGGTCACCCCGGAGGCCAGCGCCTCCAGGTGCCGCAGCGCGGCGCCCGGATCGGCGTACCCGAGGGCGACGAGCCGCTCCCGCGCCGCCTCCGCGCTGAGCCGGGCCTCCCCGGGCGCCAGCGCGGCCACCGCGTCGAGCAGCGGCCGGTAGAACAGCTTCTCGTGCAGCCGCCGTACGACCGCCGCGTGCCGCCGCCACTCCCGCAGCAGCGAGGCGACGGGGTCGGTGCGCAGGCCCAGCGACCGCCCGATGCGCCGCAGATCCGCCTCGTCCTCGGGCACGAGGTGGGTCCGCCGCAGCCGGTGCAGCTGGATACGGTGCTCCAGGGAGCGCAGGAACCGGTACGCGTCGTCGAGCTGGGCGGCGTCCACCCGTCCCACGTAACCGCCCGCGGCGAGCGCCTTGAGCGCGTCCAGTGTCGTGCCGCTGCGCAGCGACGTGTCGGCCCGCCCGTGCACGAGCTGGAGCAGCTGTACGGCGAACTCGACGTCCCGCAGTCCACCGGGTCCGAGCTTCAGCTGCCGGTCCACCTCGGCGACGGGGATGTTCTCGACGACGCGCCGCCGCATCTGCTGCACGTCGGCGACGAAGTTGTCCCGCTCGGCGGCCTGCCAGACCAGCGGCTGGAGCGCGGCGGTGTACTCCTCCCCCAGCGCGAGGTCCCCGGCGACCGGCCGGGCCTTGAGCAGGGCCTGGAACTCCCAGGTCTTGGCCCACCGCTGGTAGTACGCGACGTGGCTGCTCAGCGTCCGCACCAGCGGCCCGTTGCGCCCCTCGGGCCGCAGGTTGGCGTCGACGGGCCAGATCGACCCCTCCACGGTGGTCTCGGAGCAGATCCGCATCAGGTGGGAGGCGAGCCGCGTCGCGGCCCGTACGGCCGCCGTCTCGTCGGCGCCGTCGGTGGGCTCTCCGACGAAGATGACATCGACGTCGGAGACGTAGTTCAGCTCGTGTCCGCCGCACTTGCCCATCGCGACGACCGCGAGCCGGCACAGCGCGGCGTCCTCAGGCGCGGCGCTCTCGGCGATGCGCAGGGCGGCCCGGAGAGTGGCGGTGGCGAGGTCGGCGAGTTCGGCGGCGGTCTCGGCGACGTCCACGGTGCCGCAGACGTCGCGGGCGGCGATGGAGAGCAGGCACCGCCGGTAGGCGACGCGCAGCGCGACGGGGTCGGCGGCCTCCCCCAGGCACTGCTCGAACTCCTCGACGCCGGGGTGCAGGTCGCGCGGCTCGTACGTGACCAGGGCCCGCCAGTCGCCGGTGTGCCGGGCGAGGTGGTCGCCGAGGGCCTCGGAGGCGCCGAGCACGCCGAGCAGCCGGTCGCGCAGCGGCTTGGACGCGGTGAGGGTGTCGAGCAGCTCGCGCCGGGCGGCGGGTTCGGGCTGGGCCTCCAGGAGCCGGACAAGGCCGAGCAGGGCGAGGTCGGGGTCGGCGGTGGCGCCGAAGGCGTCGAGGAGGACGGGATCGTTGCGGACCGGTGCCAGCTCCGGTCCGTCCAGCAGCCGCTCGGCGGCGGAGGCGTCCGTGAAGCCGTGCCGCAGCAGCCGTGTGAAGGTACTGCTCCTGCGCCCCGGCGCCGTCATCTCCGGCCTCCTGTCCGATCAAGGTCGTCCTGGCCCGAGCCTAGCCGGGACGCTGGCGCGGGGCGCCGATCTCGGCTTCCCTGAGAGTCAGCCGCAGCAAGGAAGACAGCCAGGAAGACAGCCAGGGAAGAAGGGGAACGCCATGGACCTGACCCTCGAAGTGATCCCGCTGCCCGTCACCGACCTCGACCGCGCCCGTGACTTCTACCGGGACAAGGTCGGCTTCCACGTGGACATCGACCAGGAGGTCCTGCCCGGCATGCGCATCGTGCAGCTCACCCCGCCGGGGTCGGGCTGTTCGATCGCCCTGGGCGACCAGATCTGGGAGATCGCGCGGGGCCCGCGGCCGGCCCCCGGCTCGTACCAGGGGCTCCAGCTCTGCGTGGCCGACATCAAGGCGGCGCACGCGGAGCTGACCGGCCGCGGCCTGGACGTGTCCGAGCCGGTCAGCTACTCGCCGGACGACGGGGCGACGTTCATGTACTTCCAGGACCCCGACGGGAACGGGTGGTCGGTGCAGGAGTACCGGCGGCGGTCGGCGGAACCGTTGCACGCGTTGCTCGCGGCGTTGGCCGCGGGGCGGGAGGGGTAGTTTCTTCGGGCGCGGGTGCGTCGTGGCTGGTCGCGCAGTTCCCCGCGCCCCTTCGGGACGCTGCCCCTTCGGGGCGTCTAGCGCTCCCTCCACGCGTTGGTGACCGGCAGGCGGCGGTCCTTGCCGAAGCCCTTGGGGGAGATCTTCGTGCCCGGCGGGTACTGCCGGCGCTTGTACTCGGCGGTGTCGACCATGCGCAGCGTCTTCGTCACCAGCTCCCGGTCGTACCCGGCGGCGACGATCTCGTCGGCGCCGCGGTCCCGGTCGACGTACAGCTCCAGGATCGCGTCGAGGACGGGATAGTCCGGCAGGGAGTCGGTGTCGACCTGTCCCGGGCGCAGCTCGGCGCTGGGCGGCTTGGTGATCGAGTTCTCCGGGATCGGCGGGGTCTGTCCCCGTTCCCGGGCCGCCCGGTTGCGCCACTCCGCCAGCCGGAAGACGGAGGTCTTGTAGACGTCCTTGATGGGCCCGTAGGCGCCCACCGCGTCCCCGTACAGCGTGGAGTAGCCGACGGCCAGCTCCGACTTGTTGCCGGGGGCGAGGACGATGTGGCCCTCCTGGTTGGAGAGGGCCATCAGCAGGGTGCCGCGGAGCCGGGCCTGGAGGTTCTCCTCGGCGAGCCCGGTCAGCTCGACCGCCCCCATGTACGCGTCGAACATCGGCGCGATGGGCACGGTGCGGAAGTCGAGGCCGGTGCGCCGGGCCATCTCCGCCGCGTCGTCCTTGGAGTGCTCGGAGGAGTACTTGGACGGCATGGAGACGCCGTACACGTTCTCCGCGCCGAGCGCGTCGCAGGCGAGGGCGGCGACCAGGGCCGAGTCGATGCCGCCGGACATGCCGACGAGGACCGAGCGGAAGCCGTTCTTCGCGACGTAGGCGCGCAGGCCGGCGACGAGCGCGGAGTAGACCTCCTCGTCGTCGTCGAGGCGGTCGGCGCAGGCGCCGGCGGGCTCGGTCTCGTAGGGGGCGACGGGTTCCGCGGAGAGGACGACCCGCTCCACCCGCAGGCCGTCGTCGACGACGCCCTCCGGCGCGTCGGCCGCCGCGGCGGGCAGCTCCAGGTCCACGACGAAGCAGACCTCGGAGAACTGCGGGGCGCGGGCGACGACCTCGCCCCCGGCGTCGACCACGATGGAGTCGCCGTCGAAGACCAGCTCGTCCTGGGCGCCGGTCATCGCGAGGTAGGCCGTGGTGCAGCCGGCCTCCTGGGCGCGCTTGCGGACGAGTTCCAGGCGGGTGTCGTCCTTGTCGCGCTCGTAGGGGGAGGCGTTGATCGAGAGCAGCAGTCCGGCGCGGGCGGAGCGCGCGGCCGGTACGCGGCCGCCGTCCTGCCAGAGGTCCTCGCAGATGGCGAGCGCGACGTCGACGCCGTGCACGCGCAGGACCGGCATGGTGTCGCCGGGCACGAAGTAGCGGAACTCGTCGAAGACGCCGTAGTTCGGCAGGTGGTGCTTGGCGTAGGTGAGGACCACCTCGCCGCGGTGCAGGACCGCGGCGGCGTTCTGGGGCGCCCCGGCGGGCTGGCCGTACTTCGGCCGGTCGGTGGCGCAGCGGTCGAGGTAGCCGACGACGACCGGCAGCTCGCCGAGGCCCTCCCCGGCGAGCCGGGCCGCCAGCGCGCGCAGCGCGGCCCTGGACGCCTCCACGAAGGAGGACCTGAGGGCGAGGTCCTCGACGGGGTACCCGGTCAGCGCCATCTCGGGGAAGGCCACGAGGTGGGCTCCCTGCTCGGCGGAGTGCCGGGTCCAGCGGACGATCGACTCGGTGTTCGACGCGAGGTCACCGACGGTGGAGTCGATCTGGTTCAGGGCGAGTCGTAGTTGGGGCACCCGGCCAGTGTAATCGTCATACCGACGCGATGGGGTGGCGCGGGGACCCGCGGTACACGGGAATGGCCCGATCGAACACGTGGCCTTTACGCTGCGGGGAGAGCACGGAGCCTGCCGCGGTGCCGCACCGTCCGTACGCGCGGTGTTCAGACCGGGGTCGGCCTGCCGATCAAGGTCCGCAACGCGCATGAAACGGTGCTGTGGTGGGATGCTCAGGTGCCCGACCGGCTTTCGGCGGTACCGGAGACGGTGCCGGAGACAGGCGGCCTGACCAGCAAGGATGGGGAAGCGGAAGATGGACAAGCAGCAGGAGTTCGTGATCCGGACGCTTGAGGAGCGTGACATCCGGTTCGTCCGCCTGTGGTTCACGGACGTGCTGGGCTTCCTGAAGTCCGTCGCCGTGGCCCCCGCCGAGCTGGAACAGGCCTTCGACGAGGGGATCGGCTTCGACGGCTCCGCGATCGAGGGCTTCGCCCGGGTCTACGAGTCCGACATGATCGCCAAGCCGGACCCGTCGACGTTCCAGGTGCTGCCGTGGCGCGCGGAGGCCCCCGGCACGGCCCGGATGTTCTGCGACATCCTGATGCCGGACGGCTCGCCGTCCTTCGCCGACCCGCGCTACGTCCTCAAGCGCGCCCTGAACCGCGCCTCGGACTCGGGGTTCACGTTCTACACCCACCCGGAGATCGAGTTCTTCCTGCTGAAGAACAAGCCGGTCGACGGCTCGGTGCCGACCCCCGCCGACAACTCCGGCTACTTCGACCACACCCCGCAGAACATCGGCATGGACTTCCGCCGCCAGGCGATCACCATGCTGGAGTCGATGGGCATCTCGGTGGAGTTCTCCCACCACGAGGGCGCCCCGGGCCAGCAGGAGATCGACCTCCGCTACGCCGACGCGCTCTCGACGGCCGACAACATCATGACGTTCCGCCTGGTGATGAAGCAGGTGGCGCTGGAGCAGGGCGTGCAGGCGACGTTCATGCCGAAGCCGTTCTCGGAGTACCCGGGCAGCGGCATGCACACCCACCTCTCCCTCTTCGAGGGCGACCGCAACGCGTTCTACGAGTCCGGCTCGGAGTACCAGCTGTCCAAGGTGGGCCGCTCCTTCATCGCGGGCCTGCTGCGGCACGCCGCCGAGATCTCGGCGGTCACCAACCAGTGGGTCAACTCCTACAAGCGCATCTGGGGCGGTACGGAGCGCACGGCCGGGGCCGGCGGCGAGGCACCGTCCTACATCTGCTGGGGCCACAACAACCGCTCCGCGCTGGTCCGCGTGCCCATGTACAAGCCCGGCAAGACCGGCTCGGCCCGCGTCGAGGTCCGCTCCATCGACTCGGGCGCCAACCCGTACCTCACCTACGCCGTCCTCCTGGCCGCCGGCCTGAAGGGCATCGAGGAGAGCTACGAGCTTCCTCCGGGCGCCGAGGACGACGTCTGGGCCCTCTCCGACGCCGAGCGCCGCGCCCTCGGCATCGAGCCGCTCCCCCAGAACCTCGGCGAGGCCCTGACCCTGATGGAACGCAGCGACCTGGTCGCCGAGACCCTCGGCGAGCACGTCTTCGACTTCTTCCTGCGCAACAAGCGCCAGGAGTGGGAGGAGTACCGCTCCGAGGTGACCGCGTTCGAGCTGCGGAAGAACCTGCCGGTGCTGTAATGGCAGGTCAGGGCATTTCCGCCCGCTGATTCGACGGATGGGGGCGACGGTCACGGACCGTCGCCCCCATTGCGTCTCACCGCTCCGGGGCCGTCTGTGGGCCGTCCGGTGCCGGACCGGTGCTCTCGTACAGGCCGTCCACGGCCTTCCGGGCCCGTGCGTCGCTGCTCGGCATGAGGTGCGTGTAGACCCGGAGCGTGAACCCCGGGTCGTTGTGTCCGAGGTAGTGACTCAGCGCCTTGACGTTCTCGCCGGCGTCCAGCAGGACGGAGGCGTAGAAGTGCCGGAGGGCGTGCATCCCATGCTCGCGGGCGGACTGGTACCGCTCCCCCGGCTTGGGCTGCGGGATTACTCCAGCCTCTACGAGAGCGGGCTTCCACGCCCGGTCGTTGAAGTCGGTGCGCCGAACCGCGCCGGCCCCGTCGAGACGGGTGAACAGCAGACGCTTCGTGACGCGCGGGCCGTCCGCTCGCAGCCAGGGCAAGGTGATCTCTACCGGGGGGAACGTCTCCATGTGCTGTTTGAGGACGTGCGCCACGCGGTCCGACAGGGGGACGTCACGTACCTTGTTCCGCTTCGGTGGGGCGAAGACAAGCCCCTGCTTCGTGACGCGTACCTGGTTCACGATGTGCAGCCATCCGGAGTCGAAACGGATCTCATCGGCTGGCAGACCGAAGATCTCCCCCTGCCGGAGTCCGCATCCGCCTCCGAGGTCGACCGCGGCCCGGTAGCGCTCGGGGAGGGCGGCCCTTACGGCGAAGACGCGCTCAGCACTCCAGGGCACAACCCGACCAGTCCCCGCGGCCGGCGGACGCACGGATTGCGCGTGGCACGGGTTCTTCGGCAGGTGGCCGTCATCGACGGCGGCATTCAGGACCGTCGATACGTTGTTGTAGATCACGCGCCGGTACGACGACGCCGGCACGGCCTTTTCCAGTTCGCTGAGCCAGTCCCGGATGTGTTCGGGCTTGAACGAGCCGAGCGGTCGCGGCCCCAGGTAAGGAATCGCGTGGCCGCGGAGCGCGGATTCCACTGATTCGCGCGTGGTCATGTCGGTCGTCTGCGTGCTCAGCCACTTCTCGGCGTACTGCCGGAACGTCACTCGGCTCGCAGCGGGGTCCAAATACTGCCCGCGGGACATGTCCGCTTCTATGTGGGCTAGCCATTGGTCAGCCAACCGCTTCTGTCCGTCGGGGAAGCTTTTCGACTTCTCGGTTCCGTCGGGCCCGATGTAGCGGGCGCGGTACCTCATGCCCTTGCCGTGTCGGTCGGTGCGAGCCCGGACGGACTTGCCGTTGGCGCCGGTCTCGGTCTTGTACCAGCGGTCTTGTATGTGGCCTGCCATACGGCGGCTTTCCTCTCTTGGAAGTGCGGCAGGGAGAGCCGCGGGTACGGCTCTCCCTGCTGTTTCTCGTGGTGCCTGGTCAGACGGCGTATCGGTCGACGTTCTTGCATTCTGTGACGTAGGCGCGGATATCGGCGGGGTCGTATCGCAGGTGCTTGCCGACCCGGAACCCGAGCGGGCCGGTCCGCTTCTTCCGCCACTGGTAGACGGTTTCGACGGGCACACCGAAGATCTGGGCCACGTCGTCAGGGGTGAGATACCGATCGGGTAGACCGCCTCGGAGAGTGGCGCGGGGGTCGGCCTCTGTCGGTTCTGCCATGAGAGCTCCAAGCGGAAAGAGCGTGGCTGCGCCTGTCCGAGGTGCGGATTTCTGCGTCACCCGCGTCATCTGCGTCATCTAGGCGTCTGACCTGCTGCTTTGTGGTGACGCAGGGACCGCAGGGTGTGTCACCCGGTGACGCACCCCTTCGTCACCGGGTGACGCGGGGTGACGCGGGGTGACGCAGGAATCGGCCGTCTGCGTCACCCCTGTCTGGGCAGGTCACACGCCGTTTCGGGGGTGTGGGTGACGCAGGTGACGCAGGGTCTTCCTACCTAGGACAAAGAGGGGGTGCTGTCTGTGGTGGTGCGTGGCTCAGAACGTGAAGAACGAGCCGCTTCGCGGCGCGACCTGTGCAAGGCGGCGCCGCCGCCGAACAGCAAGAGGAGCACGTCTTGCCGGGCGCCGGGTGCTCCTCTTGCTTGTCCGCCGTGGGTGCCGGGGACGGTCAGAAGGCCGCTTCCTGCTCGTGCGCGGGCGGTGCGCCCGCCGGTCGCGCGATCTCGATGTACCGGGAGGTTTTGGTGCGTCCCCAGTCGATGAGGACTCCCCGGGCGGCGAGAGTGGGCTGAAGCCGCTTGAGGCGGTCCGAGAGCACCTTGCCGGTGGTCGGCCAGCCTTTAGGCAGCGGGCGGACCTCCTCGCCGCTGTAGAGGCCGGTGAGGGCGTGCAGCCACTCGGCGGACGTCATCCGCTCTTCCGCCCCCGGGGCGATGCCGGCGGCATGCTTGAGCACGGTCTGTGCCAACAGGTCGCCCTCGATGACGTCGTCGTTGAGGTCGTCCAGGCTGGCCCGGTACGCGGCCAGCGCCCCCAAGCCGGTGGCGGCGTCGAGCTGCGCGCACAGGTGCGCGAAGTCAGCCATCCGCAGGTCGGTCGGGATGTCCGCCTCCGCTGCCCGTACCTGCACCGTGAGGTCCAGGAGCGAGCCGAGAATGACGGGCAGCACCTCGGCGAAGTCGGCCCACAACTCCGCCTCCGTGCGCCGCACCCGGGGACGTTCCAGCCGCAGGGGCAACAGCCGCTCCGCGAGGTCGGGCCGGATCACCCCGACATCGATACCGGTCAGCAGCAGCGGCCGGCGGTAGCCGACGCGGAACACGTCTCCGTCCGTGAACAGGGCGCGTTTGACGTTCTCCGCGCCGGTGACGATGCAGCACATCGCGTCGGAGAGGTCCGGGGTCATGTGCGAGAGGTTGTCCAGCGCGGTGACCCATCCGGCGGCCACGGCCGCGATCAGGTTTTCTTCGTCCTTGGGGGCCCGGCGCAGGTCGCCGCTCATGCCCTCGATGATCCGTACGAGCATCCGCCCGCCCGTCGACTTGCCCGCCCCCTGGGGGCCGGTGAGGAACGGGGCCGGGACGGGCACGGACGGACCCAGGCAGCCGATCAGCCACGCGATGGCCAGGCACTCCGTCTCGGCATTGGCGAAGTTGCACAGCCGCATCAGCAGATCGATGCCCTTGCCGTCGGTGTCTTTCACCGGCAACGGGAGTTCCCCGGTGAGCTGGGTACGGCGCCAGCAGACCTCACGTGGGTCGGGGGTGCAGATGTCCCAGCCGGTGGGGTGGATACGCACCGACTGCCCGTCGCTGCGCCCAAGGTCCAGCCACGTCGCCCCGTCGAATCCGGGGGCGACGCGGATGTGCACGGGCTGCACGTCCTCGGTCAGTGCCAATGCTTCGATCAAGTCGAGTGCCTCCTTCATGGCGGTGCCGTTGAACACACCCACCCCGTCCTTGAACAGTCCGACCATGAGTTCCTGGCGGTGGCTGCCGGTGGTGCCCTGGGAGCGGATCGGGCGGGCCACGGGGTGGCCGTTGCGCTGCGCGTACACGGTGCCGTCAGCGGTGCGGAAGTACCGGAAGTGCGATTGGGCGTAGTCGGTGATGATCTGCCGTGCGGGTGTCTTGTCGTCGTCCTCGGACATGGCTCACAGTCCCAACGTGGTGCGGGCGTTGGCCCACGCGTCCGCGCAGTGCCGGACGGTCTCGCCCCGGGTCTGTGCGGCGGCGAACAGCCGCGCCATGTCGGCATCGGTCAGGCAACCGCACCGGCCGTGCCGGGACAGCACCGCCAGGAAGGTCCGGTAGACGGTGGCGTGCACCGCGCTACGGGCGGTGGTGATCTGCTGCTCCGCCATGGCGATGCCCCGGGTGAGGTAGGCGGGCGTGCGGTGCGGACACTTCCCCTCCCCGGACCGTCCGGGCACGGTCACGGTCGGCGGTGCCGGCCGGACCGGGGCGGGCGCCTTGACTGCCAGCGCGCGGACGGCGTCGGGCAGGGCGGTCAGGGTGCCGATGCCGGGCCCGAGGTAGCGGGCGTAGGCCATGGACGACTTGACGTCCACCCCGGGCCGGACCGCGTTGCGGGAGGCCATGGCGCCCCGGTAGATCCAGTGCTCCCCGCGCGTCGTCACCACCGTGCGCGTGGCGGGCAGGGCGGTCCGGGCCCACGCGATGGCGTCCGCGTCGTCCAGGTCGACCACGGTCAACGTGGCGCCGCCGGGGTGGTAGCCGACGCACACCGCCTGCCGCCACGCCGCACGCCACGGGGGCGAGACGAGAACCGCGGGCGCGGTGGTGGCGGCCGCCCACCCGTGGCACGGCGCCGGGCAGTCGCAGGGGCCCGGAGACTTCATGTTCGGCCGGCCCCCGCACGCGTTGCCGGTGCACGCCGGGCAGTTGCCGAAGGGGACCTTGCCCCGACGCAGGGGCAGCACCGGCACCCCGGACGCGGCCAGGCTCAGCGCGGTGTGCTGGGGGTAGAGCGTCTCGGTCATGCCACCACCCCCAGCGCGGGGGCGAGATGGGCGAGCGCGGCGGTGCCGATGTGGCGGGCGTAGGCCGGGGGGATGCACTCGCGGATGCCATCACGATTCATCCACGGCACCCCCAGCACCTCGCGGGCGAGTTCGACGCCGGAGAAGTTGCCGACGAACTGCCCGTAGTGCCCCGGCAGCACCGGGCGGCCCATCTTGGCCTGTGGCACGCGGTGCGCGGGGTGGTCCGGCTGCGCAAGGCGGAAGCCGCCTCCGGTCTCGAAGAACCGGTGCCGGTAGTTGGCCAGGGCGAACATCTGCCCGCACAGCATCACCGGGGCGAGCAGCTTGGGCACCGCGCCCCTCACGTTCTCCATCACCCACGGCCGTCCC
Organism: Streptomyces sp. CRN 30; assembly: GCF_034105845.1. Lineage (NCBI taxonomy): Bacteria > Bacillati > Actinomycetota > Actinomycetes > Kitasatosporales > Streptomycetaceae > Streptomyces > Streptomyces sp. CRN 30. The sequence continues at coordinate 10,756 of NZ_JAVRHI010000135.1, forward strand.
GACGCGTCCAGGGCGGCGCGGGTGGGGGCGATCAGGTCGGGGTGGGTGTTGCCCTGGATGCGCTGGCATTCGGTGTCGTGCTGGCAGGGCGGGGAAGCGTGGATGAAGTCGAACGCGGCCCCGTGCTCGCGGACGAACGCGACCGCGTCCGCCTGCATGAACCGGAACGGGTAGCGCGGTTGCGGGTCCTTATCGATGCCGGTCACGTCGAAACCGGCAGCGTCAAAACCCTTGGCGGCGCCGCCCTGGCAGCAGTACAGATCCAGCAGCATCGGCCGACGACCGAACACTCGCCGGAAGGGGGTCGGTTGCGTCATGCTGGGAGACCTCCAACGGGTCTGAGATGGGCTGGTTGGACACGGGCGACCCCTCTTTCATTGGCGTGAGGTGGGGGTCGCCCGTGGCGTAGCTAGAAGGGGCTGTTCTGCCTGTACCGCGTGGCAGTGACGATGTCGCTGTGGTCGAACGCGAGGCCCCGGGCGTCTTCGATGGGGACCCAGCGGACGGCGGCGGCGTCGTCGCCGGCGTGGGCGGTGGTGTCGGCGGGGACGGTCACGAGGTAGGCGGCGGTGACGTACCGGCCGCGTGGGTCGCGGTCGGGGGCGTCGTAGATGCCGATCAGGGTCAGGTCCCGGGGGTCGACGTGGACGCCGGTCTCTTCCAGCAGTTCGCGGGCGGCGGCGGTGCGGGAGGTCTCGCCGGGGTCGACGTGCCCGCCGGGCAGAGCCAGGCGTCCCTTGTGCGGGGGCCAGCCCCGCTCGATCAGCAGGACGGCGCCGTCCCGGACGCACACCACGTCGGCGGTGTAGCGGATCGTTTCGAAGATCTCGGTCATGTGCGGGGTTCTCGCTCCCTGGTTGGGGTGGGTCAGCCGTGGAAGTGGTTGCGCTTGACGGTGGCTTTGCGGACGTGGGCGGTGGTGTTCGTCTGCCGGACTGGCCCCGTGTAGTGGTGGTGGACGTCCGGCGCGGGCCGGGCCTTGCCGGCGAGGCGTCCCAGGGCGACGACGAAGACGGTGGGGGTGCCGAAGACGAGTGCGCAGACGACGGGGTCGGCGTACTGCGAGACGTACATCAGGACGGCGGCGGTGAGGCCGACCATGGAGACGGCGCCGCCGCCGGTGAGCATGAGCACGCTGGCGTCGGTGGCGCCCTGGCTCATGGGCGGGCGTCCGGGCTGCGCCACGGGCGGGGTGCTGCCGTGGGTGGGTACGGGGGTGTCGTCGCGGTAGATGGTCGGCGTCTCGGGGGCGGGCCGGTAGGCGTCGGCGATGATCCGGCGTGCTTCGGCGGCGGCCTCCGTGTCGCTCAGCGCACCCGCCGGGCGGGCGGTGGTCTCAGGGGTGTGGTCCGTCACGGTGGGGGGTTCCCTTCCGGTCAGCCGAGGTGGTTGGCGAAGTCGGCGAAGGATGCGACCAGGTCGCGGATGGGCCCGTAGGCGCCGGTGCCGGCGGCGAAGAACCCGAAGAGGAACAGCACGATGGCGGCGCCGCCGCCGGCGGACTTGGTCTTGACGGCGAGGACGGAGGCGGCGCCGAACAGCAGCACCGCGGAGACGTTGAACAGCACTGGGACTCGCTTCCGGGCGAGGGGGCGGAAGGGTGGTCAGCCGGTGCCGGCGCGGTAGATGCGCGCCCACCGGTTGTAGAGCCAGCGGCCGACGCGGATGCGCTTGCCGGTGGCGTGGCAGCGGCGGCAGTCCTTGCCGCGCTTGAGGCGTCCTTTGCGGTCGGTCTTGAGCGCGTGGCCCATGCCGCGGCAGCGGCGGCAGGTCCCGAACGGTGAGGCCGCACACACGGCGATATAACACAGCGTGATGCCGAGGATGAGAGTGATAGCGAGCAGGACGGGGGTCACGTCGGGCCCTCCCAGGCGGTTTTCGATGGTTTCCGCAGGTGGGGTGCTATCCGCTAGATCGCAGATGAGGTGCGCTTTGGGGTGCTAGCGGGGGTGCTACCGGTAGCAGGTGCGGGTGCTACCGGTAGCACCGTGCCGGGCCTATGCGGCGTCCGGCTTTTCGTTACGCTCCGCAATCGCCTTGAGGACGTCGGCGCGGACGATGCCGCGGCGGGTGGTGCGGGTGCCGTCGTCGGTGGTGCCGGCCACGTCGCGGGTGCGGATGCCGTGCGGCTTCAGCGCGGAGGTGACGTTCTCGCCCTTCCAGCCGCCGTACACGTCGGGGCGGAGTTCGGCGAGGCGGGCGGCGATGCGCTCGTTCCAGACCCGCTCTTCCTTCTCGGCCAGTACGGCGGTGATGTCGGCGAGCAGGTCGTAGGCCGGGCCGGTCGGCTGCTCGGGGGCTTCCCCGAGGGCGTAGCCGGACAGGAGTCCGGCCTTGTCGCGGGCGGTGCGGGCGCGGGCGGCGATGGCTTCGGCGCCGGGGGCGTCCACGAAGGTGCTGGAGACGATCCGGGCGTCGGCGCCCTCACCGACGAAGTAGTGCAGACCCTTGTCTCCCCAGGCGAACATGGTCGCGCGCACGCCGCGCTTGTAGGAGGAAGTGCCCAGCACCATGTCGTTCTCGGTCTGGCCCATGACCTTCAGGCACCACCGGGCGCCGGCGTTCGCCGAAATGCCTGTGGGCAGTGACTTGGCGTCGGGGCGCTGGGTGGCCAGCAGCAGCACGATGCCGGTGGCCGGGCCGCGCTTGACCAGGTCGGTGCCGATCTCCTCGAACTCCTTGCCGTGTTCGGGGTGCTCGAAGAGGACTTGGCACTCATCCACCCCGATCACGATCGGGTGCAGCCCGAGGGACCGTTTGTCGGCGAGCGCGGACGTCACCTTGGACTCGGGGCAGATGTCCCGGGGCAGCGAGCGGATCACCTTCGTGCGGCGCCGGAGTTCCTCGCGCAGGGCGCGGAAGTCGTTGAGCGCGTACTGGATCGTCTCGTCCTCCTCGCCCACGCCGTGCCGGTGGGAGACCTTCTCGCCGACCGGGTCCAGGTCGCCGGTGCCCTTCATGTCGTAGGTGTGCAACTCGGCCCGCGGGTCCAGGGCGGCGATGAGCAGCAGCAGCCGCAGAAGGAAGGTCTTGCCCATACGGGGGATGGCGCCGATGACACCAGCGATGAACATCAGCGTGACGTTCACCCAGCGTCCGCGCTGGTCGGTGCCGTAGGGCACGGACTTGAACAGGTCCACCCCGCCGGACTTGGCCAGCGGCCACGCCGGCTTGGGCGCGGATTTGAGGTCCTGGTCGCCGACCCACAGCACCAGCCGTCCGGTGTGCTCGTCGGGGACCGCCTCGGGCCACACGCAGCCCAGCGGGCGGCGCAGCCCGGAGGCGAGCCGCTCGCGCCGCTCGATGACGTCGGTCACGGTCACGCCGTAGGGCAGGTCGCCCTCGGCCCGCCAGCCGGGGCCGTCACGGGTGATGGGAGCGGTGAACGCGAACCCATCCCGTCCCTTGCTCTGCGCCTGGTTGATGGCGGGGATGCCCAGCGCCCCCAGGGCGCGCAGCACGATGTCAGACGTGAGCTTGGGCGCATCGGGCAGTTCCACGGCCTTGTGCACGACCGGGTCGTCCGCCCGTCGGCCGACCGCCCCGAGGGCGAGGACGACCGCGCCGACCGACACGGTTTGCAGCCAGTCGGGGGCCAGTACATACAGGGCGAGCGCCAGCCCGAGACCGGTGAACGCGGCGAGCGCGGCGACCAGGGTGCGCAGCCGCACCCGCCCGTCGCGCTGCCGGGAGAGCTTGAGGTACTCGGCTGCGTCCTCGCGGCGCACGGCGGCGAGCCGGACCGGCTCGCCCTCCCGGTCGGCCACCCAGCGCAGCGTGCCGCCGACGAACTTGGCGGCGCCGGCCGGGGCCCGCAGGGCGAGCCGTGCGGCGTAGACCGGGGTGCGCAGGGCGTGGTAGCCGGCGGCGTGGGCGTAGTGGCGGGCCACCCAGGCGGAGGCGGTCCGTAGCTCGCTCACGGACTTCAACCAGACGGGGACGACCGCCCGGCGCTTGGCGGCGGCGAGCCGACCGAGGTAGCCCGGACCGATGCCGGCCGGGGTCGGCTGGTCGACGCTCACGGGCTTGGTCGGGTCGGCCGACTCGGGGCCCGACTGCACCGGGGGCGAGTCGGGCGACCGGTCGGCGGTCCGGTCGGTCGACTCGGCACGCGCCGATCGGGCCTTGTTGAGGTCGACCACCTCGCCGCCCGAGTCGGGCGACCGGTCGGCAGCCATCTCGGCTTCCAGTCGGTTGAAGAGTTCGTTGTCGTCGTCGGGGTGCTTCACTGAAGAGTCCTTCTCTCAGAGGAGGAAAGGCGGGGCCGGTCCGTCGCTGTAGGAGGTGGGCGGACCGGCTCCGCCGGTCGGGCAGTACGCGCCGGGCGAGCCCATGGGCTCGCCCTGGCATCCGTTCAGGCGGCGCGCTGGTCGGGGTAGGCGCACAGCACGCACATGCCGAGTGAGGTCGGCAGGCAGTAGCTGTAGATCACCCCGCACTCGGGGCAGGTGCGGCGGGCGAGCATCGCCAGGGCGAGCGCGCCCCACTTGCGTGAGGTCATCGGGCGGACCGGCTTGGCGCGGTCGACCCGGTAGAGGTGGGCCACGCGCACCCCGCCGACCGCCCGCCGGCTCGCGCGCATGAGCTGCGCCGCGACCGGCTGTCCACCGGGCCGGAGCCCTTGGGCACGGAGCTGTCGGCGGGTGGCGTAGCCGTCGGGGGCGAACTTCCAGGGGTAGGTGGGCACGCCGTAGCGGGCGCCGGTCGGGTCGAAGCACTTGCCGTAGGCCGCGGACATCAGGCCGCCACTCCGATCACCGGAGCGTCGGCGCGGGCGCCGGTGCGGCCGGAGCGGCGTCCGGTGACCGTGGCGAACAGCCGTCCCAGTCCGGCCCGGCGGGTGCCGGCGCGTCCCTGTTTGGCGGCGTACATCGCCTCATCGGCACGGCGCAGCAGCCCCGACAGGTCGTCCTCGGGGAAGTCCTCGGCACGGACCCAGCCGAGCGACACGGTGGTGTGCGCGGCGGGGTCCTGGCCGTCGACCGGCCGGGCGAGCACCCCGTGCAGCACGGCGAGGAGATCACCGGCAGTGCCGTGCTGGTCGATGAGGACAGCGGCGAACTCATCGCCTCCGAGACGGCCCGCGACCCCATCGCGGCCGACGTGGTGGGCGAGCCGGTCCGCGGTTGCCTTCAGCAGCGCGTCTCCGGCGGCGTGTCCGAAGCGGTCGTTGATGTGCTTGAAACGGTCGACGTCGGCGAGGACGATGACCGCGCGGGGGGCCTTCAGCAGGACCGCAGCGCGGCGGGTGAAGCCGTCGCGAGTCCGTAGGCCGGTGAGCGGGTCACGGCGTGCCGTGTGCAGCACGCCGCGCAGCCACCACACATGCACCGCCCACCCGGCGGTGAGCGGCAGCGCGGACAGCAGGACAACGGCCGGAGTGCTCATGCCGCCACCGCCTCAACCTCGGCTGGCGCCGCGGTCGCGGCGTCGGCAACGTCGCCCACGGGGTGCGGGGCGGGAGCGTCGGCGCGTTCGGCGAGCAGGGCGTCACGCACCTGCCGCGCCGGACCGGCCCCACAGCGCAGCGCCTTGCGCAGTGACTCGGCGTTGATCTGCGCGTCCGGCCAGTCGGCCGTGACCGTGCGCGCTTCGGCGAGGACATCGGTCGCGCTGCGCTGCGTCGTCTTCGCCCTGCCCGCGGCCGGCCGCTTGCGCGACTTGGCCGGTGGACGCGGCGCCGCCGCGGCGGCCGGCTCTTCCACCGGTTCCGGGGCAGGCTCCGGGCCGGCGGGTGTGGCGGCGGGGGCGAGGTGGCCCATGCGCAGGGTGACCCGGGCGCGGCGTGGTGTCTTGAAGCGCCACCACCGGCCGTACTGCTCGTGCAGGTCGGCACGGGCCAGCAGCCGGTCACGCTCATGGGCGAGCGCGGCACTGTAGGAGGTGACCTCCCACAGCGTCATGCGCCGCCACAGTGCGAACGTGGACAGGGGAGCGAGCAGCCAGCGGGAGAACCGGATCTTTTCCATGCGGCGGCCGGTGGCGGCGCCGATCCGTACGGCGTAGATGTGCGCGCCGATCTCGGAGAACACCACCCACAGCAGCGGCATGGTGCCGTGCGCGACCTTCGCCCACATCTCGTGTCCGGCAGCGACGTTCAGCCCGCAGGTAATCAGGGTCAGCACCCAGGGCACGAACCGCACCCACGCCAACGCCATGTCCATACGGATCAGCAGCAGGTTGGCCACGGTGAACACCGGGATCGCCACGTCGATACCGACCGGCAGCATCCACGGCTCGCCGAACCCCCAGCGGACCGCCGCGGCGGACACCGCGTCGAACGAGGAAATCAGTCCGAGGGCGCCGACACCGGCCGCCGCGGCGGCACCGACGCCGGCAAGCCCCATCTCGGGCCGGGTGAGCGGCGGCACGGCCAGCCGCTCCACAGCAGCAGCCGCACTCACAGGGCACCCCCCGTCAAGGCCGGGGCATCCTTCGGGACATCGGCGAACGCGGTCAGAATGACCACCGCGCCGGCGAACCGTCCCTCAACCGAAAGAACGCGGGTCTCTCCATCGCTCTGCGTGCGGTAGTCGACCGCGTCTTCAGTGATCCGCAGGGCATGACGCCACTGTTCGAACGCGGCCAGGCTCTCACCTGAGCTGTCGTGGAAAGCCAGCCGCAGCCGCTCCGGGAAGACGGTAGAGATCTCCACGTCCGGGGCGGGTAGGTGCCCGAAGTCGACGGTCAGCAGCCGCAGCGCGTGCAGCGGGACCGTGAGGTCGTCCAGCGTCATCACAGCGCACCCCCGACAATGATCAAGGCAGCGAGGACAAGCAGGGCGCCACCGGCGAAGGTGAGGTCGACCGCACGGCGCAGGCAGGTGAACTTGGCGACCGCCAGCCGGGACAGTCCGGCGACATCGGCGGCCCAGTCCCGGGCGCTGGCAGTGGTGGTGATCTCCTCGGCGGTCAGCGTCGCCCACAGCGGGAAACCGTGCCGACCGCGGATGTTCGGGCGGACCGACCGCAGCAGCAGACCGGCCGCACCGACCAGCAGCGCCATACCGGCGCCGCCGACGATGCCGGAGGCCGTGTTCAGCGGGAGGTCGCGGGCGACCGTCCATGATCCGGCGAGGACGGCGCCGACGAACGCCAGCAGCAGTGCCGTCTTCGCGTCCGTCCGCGCGATCTCCGCCTTCACCTCGGTGTGCGCAGCGGTCAGATTCTTCTCCGTGGTGACGCTCACGCGGCACCCCCGGGCAAGGTCTCGCCGGCCGCGCGGTTGGCCAGGGTGACGCGGGCGGTGAGCGCCCGGTGCCGGGCCCGGCGGATGCGCCGCTTGTCCAGCTCGGTGGGGGTGCGGTCCAGGGTGACGATGTGGGCGTCCAACAGGTCGACGTCCGCCAGGATCAGCGGCATCTCCTGATCGATCGCGTCCAACTCCGCGTCCGTCGGCTCAATGAAGTCTGCGAACGCCGTGATGGCGTCCTGAAGTGTGACAACGTGGTTCATGGGTCGTGGTTCCTTCCAGCGAGGAACGGCCCGAACAGCGCCCCCGGTGTTCCAGCACCGGGGGCGCGCGCCGTTGGAGTCGATTCCGGCTCCCCGCGCTCCCGTCCGTACGTCCTCGCGCAGCGCGCGGAACGGACGGGCGGGAGAGGCAGCCGGCCCGCAGCGTCACGCGCTGCGGAACCGTGGCGGACCGGGCTTGCTGATCGGGCGCCGCCGGCCGGTCCAAGCGGCGGCGGCCCTTGTATGTCGTCGATTCACACCGACCCTCCTGCCGATCGCAGGGACACGGCTTTTACCGGTGCTCCGTTGCCACAGAGCACCGGCCCCGAGCCGGGGGAGTCGGGCGCGTCATCGTCACTGCTCTGACGCCAGCAGGGTGGCGCGTACCAGGTGGCAGCTCCGGGGTTGACCTCCCGTGTGGAAGGGATGATCCCCGTGGCTGTTCTCCAGTGCTTGTACGCAGGACAGGACAGGTTCGCCTGCCACGAAGTGGCCACCGGCGGCCGTCACCCGGGCCACTGCGGGGACGGGGACTTTCACCCCGTCGACTCGTCACTCTGTTGAGTTCTCAACCAACGAGCGTTCACTTCGTACTCACCCCAGCGGAGCGGGGGCTTTCCTCCGAACGCCTTGCAGTACCTGTTTTACAGGTACTGCATGCTGGGCTGTCAAGTACGGCGCCGGATTCTCTTGCTTCTCTGCCGGGACGTCTTGGCGTACTCTCAGCATCCGTCCAGGTCAGGGGAGTTGGTCACCCCTTCCATGGACAGCTCCAAGACTTCTCGTTACGGTCAAGACGTCCCTAGAAGTCCCTCAGGGGGTACAGATGTCGAACGAGCGCTTGCGGTCTGCCCTCCTCGCCCGCGGCATGACCGTGCAGAGCCTGGCTGAGGCGATCGAGGTGAACCCCAAGACGGTCGAGCGCTGGATCACTCAGGGCAAGGTTCCGTACCGGCGACACCAGTACTCGACAGCGGCAGCGCTCAAGGTCGACGTGACCACGCTGTGGGAGGACAACCGCATTGCCGACAGCACGGCAGATCTGGCAAAGGCCGAAATCGCGACCGTGTACCCGCACCGACACACGGTGCCGACTGGGCTTTGGCGGGAGCTCTACAAGCGCGCGGACCAGAACTTGGACGTGCTTGTCTACTCCGGGCTGTTCCTCTCTGAGGACCCGCTGTTTCACGACCTGCTGAAGGCGAAGACTGAGGCTGGTGCTCGGGTGCGCATCCTGCTTGGTGACCCGGAGTGCGCGGCTGTCCAGCAGCGCGGCGTTGATGAGGGACACCAAATCATGGACGGCAAGATTCGCAATGCTTTGGTGCTGTACCGGCCCCTCATGCGGAGCCATCCAGACATCGGCTTCCGTCTGCACGACTCGACGCTCTACAACTCGATCTACCGGGCCGATGACGAGATGCTCGTCAACCCGCACGTCTACGGCATCGGTGCCTACATGGCGCCTGTTTTGCACCTCCGGCGACTTCCGGGCGGCAGCCTCTTCGACACTTACGCGAACAGCATCGAACACACCTGGGATAACGCCCGGTCGATCACTGACCAGGACATCGCCAGTATCACGGGAGCCTGATATGGGACGCATTGACTACCTGCACGATCCGGACGCCCCGCGGGCTAACTCGGTCGTGCCGTCCGTCGTGGCGTTCGTGCAGAACGATGCCGGGAAGGTGCTGATGATTCAGCGGTCCGACAACGGGCGTTGGGCCCTGCCCGGCGGTGGCCACGATGTGGGCGAGTCCATCAGTGACACCGTCGTACGGGAGGTCTGGGAAGAGACCGGGATTCGGTCCGAGGTGGTCGACGTGTCGGGTCTTTACACCGACCCGGGGCACGTCATGCAGTACGACGATGGTGAAGTCCGCCAGCAATTCAGCATCTGTTTCCGCGCCCGGCCAGTCGGCGGTGAACTCCGCACGAGCAACGAAACGACTCAGGTCCGCTGGGTCGCCCCGGCGGACCTGAACGGATTGGACGTGCACCCCACGATGCGGCTCCGGATCGAGCACGCCATGGACCGGACGCGGACGGCGCCCTACATCGGCTGACGCTTGGCGGTGGCTACCCGTTCGAGGACACGGCATGTGCAAGCGAGGATCTCCGGTTCGGCCCGGCGGATGAACCGACCGATCAGGCTGTCCGGTCCGTAGCGCCCGGTGATTTCGTTGATCCGGTCGACGGGGTTCGTCGGCGTGCCGTCCGGGGTGGTGTTCATGTCGCAGTAGCACAGCGCGTCGTTCAGGTGCTCGCCGTCGCGGGGGAACTCCCCGACCAGGTCCGCGTGTAGCCCACGCGCTTCCGCCTCCAGCCACGAGCAGGAGTGGTGAGCTACCAGGCTGGTCACCCGCTCATCGGCGCCAGCGACATCTCGGAGGTAGCGGGCACCGTCCAGCGGGTGAAAGCCCGTCTTGGCTAGGTCGGGCGCGTAGCCGATGTCATGCAGCACCGCCGCGGCCTCCAGTAGGTCCGCGTCCTGGTCGAGGATGAGGGCGATGCTTCGGGCCCGCTCGGCAACTCCTAGGCAGTGCTTCCAACGTCGCGGCAGGGGCTCAGCAAGCAGCGACTCAGCCAGCGGATAGGCCCACTCGGTCAACTTCGGCAAGCTACGAACGCCCCTCTCGGTTCGGCACAGCGCGGACCGTCCGCACTCTGCCCTGTCCTCCCCCGGCCAGCACGCCGGTGGCTTCCAGCTTGTCCAACGCCTTGGTGACCGTGGGCCGCGAGACCCCGAACCGCTCAGCCAACGCGGAGGCACTCGGGAACGCTTCCCCAGCTACCAGCCCGTCAGCCGCGATAATGTCTGCAAGTCGCTGTTCGAGAGGGCGCCGGTCGACTGGCGCATCACTCCGGACAACGCGCCACCGACTGCCCGGTGTCGGCTCGACTACGCCCTCTTGGCGAAGCACGTTGAAAGCGCGGATCGCCACCCCCCGCGAGACTGCGTGGACTCGCATGATCTCGGCAAGCGATGGAAGTTCGACCCTCTCCGGCTCGTCCTCAATCTGTCTCCTGACTGCGTCGGCAACCTTCAGATAGGTACCCCGAGGGCTGGCCTGCTGCGACACTCACTCCCCCTCTCCGATCGCTCTTGCACCCGACAAGCTTCCCATGGCTAGCAAGAGAGAGCGGGACGAACTGCAACCGCCCACTGACACATGGACATGTACAGAGCATGAAGACTCGACAACTGCTCTCCTGGCTCCGTGCTGCGCAAGCGCACCGTCGGGCGGCACAGCGCGTGACCCCCCTGGAACAGCGCCGCGTTGCGGCACGCAGAAGGGCAAGGCTCAGCCGATGGGCTGCAATTTTGCTCATTGGAACTGGCGTATTGGGCTTACTCGTCGGCCTGCCCTGGTTGGTATGGCGGGGCCCTTACGCAATCGACGCGCAGTATCTTGATCGCAGGGGCCTGGCTGACGGATCGGCCGCCTTGGTCACTGGGCTACGCACCGCAGTAGTTGCAGGCGTGGCCGCGCTCGGCGCTGGCATCGCCCTCCTCTACACCGCGCGCAATTACCGTCTCACTCGGCGCGGACAAATCACCGAACGTTTCACCAAGGCATTGGAGCGCCTCGGTTCGGATCAACAATACGTACGTATCGGCGGCATTCTCGCACTTGAGCAAATCGTCCGAGACGCACCTGAGCAAGCCGCCACTGACGCGGCCCGCGTCCTGGGGCATTTCATTCGCGACCGCACCCCGAGATCAGATATAGCCATCAGAAGAACAATCACCGACAACGAAGAGACAAGCACTGCTGATTCAGTTGCGCCATACATGCTCCAGGAAATAGCGGCAGATATCCAGGAGGCACTCACCGCTCTTACGCGAATTGAGTCACGCATCCATGTGGACGCTCGAGAGGTAATCGACCTACATGACCTACACCTTGCCGGCGTCAAACTAAACGACGCTGACCTCACCGGCGCAAACCTGTCCGCAGCGTCACTAGATGGCGTCGATTTGTCGAGAGCCGTGCTGACCGAAGCCAACTTGTCGGATACGTCACTCGTGCGAGCCAACATGCGGAAAGCCACACTGATTCGAGCGAATTTGCTACGCGCTTCACTCACTGCGGTAGATCTTTTCGAAGCAGATCTATCGGAAGCCACACTGTTCACAGCGTCCCTGAATGAGGCACATCTCGAACAAGCGACGTTCGATAGGGCAGATTTGTCCGCATCAATCCTAGATGGAGCTAACCTTTCCGAAGCTAGCTTGGTAGGAGCCACGATTAGCGCCGCAGAAATGTACAGGACGAATCTGAGCAAAGCCAATCTCCGCCGAGCCAACCTCCAGGAATCCAATCTAACCGAGGCCGATTTAACTGAGGCTAATCTTGAGGACGCAGATCTGTCTGGGGCCACTGTTCGGGGTACGATCCTATCGGGCCCTACAACGGTTCTCGAATAGGCCGAGTTCCGTTGCCGCCACCTCTTGCCTGTCTCCGGGTATGGCTCTTATAGCCCGTGAGAAGGGAAAGTCCTCCGGTACACCAACCGCGGCCGGGCCGTCTGTGGGCCGTCGGAGCACGGCCCACAGCGACCAACGACGACCAACACCGACCGCTCCCCCGCTGGGCTACGCCCGATCTACGCCGTAGCCTGAGCCCATGACGAATATGCATCTCTTCCTGCGCAACAAGCGCCAGGAGTGGGAGGAGTACCGCTCCGAGGTGACCGCGTTCGAGCTGCGGAAGAACCTGCCGGTGCTGTAGGCGGGCGCCGTATGGACCTCGATGACCTGAAGCGGCTGCGCCGTGCGCGGGACGTCATGGATCGGGACTATGCCGAGCCGCTCGACGTCCCGGCGCTGGCGCGGGTCGCGTTGATGTCGGCCGGGCACTTCCAGCGGAGTTTCCGGGCCGCGTACGGGGAGACGCCGTACAGCTATCTCATGACCCGGCGCGTGGAGCGGGCGAAGGCGTTGCTGCGGCGGGGCGATCTGAGCGTCACCGAGGTGTGCTTCGCCGTGGGGTGTACGTCGCTGGGGTCGTTCAGCACGCGCTTCACGGAGCTGGTCGGGGAGTCGCCGAGCGCGTACAAGGCCCGGTCGCACGAGACGGGGGCACCGATTCCGGCGTGCGTCGCGAAAGTCCGTACGCGTCCGGTCAGGAATGGAGAAGCGCCGGGCGCCGCCACCTCGTAGCGTCGGCGTCATGGACATCAAACTCGCACAGTGCTTCATAGCGGTCGACGACCATGACAAGGCTCTCGCGTTCTACCGCGACGTCCTCGGTTTCCAGGTCCGCAACGACGTCGCCTTCGAGGGGATGCGCTGGGTGACGGTGGCGCCGCCCGGCCAGCCGGACGTGGAGATCGTGCTGGAGCCGCCGCTCGCCGACCCGATGGCGCCCGAGGCCGACCGCAAGGCGATGGCGGAGCTGCTGGCCAAGGGGATGCTGCGGGGCGTGATCTTCTCCACGGACGACGTGGACGCCGCCTTCGAGCGGATTCGCGCGGCCGGCGGCGAGGTGCTCCAGGAGCCGATCGACCAGCCGTACGGTGTGCGCGACTGCGCGTTCCGGGACCCGGCGGGGAACATGCTCCGCTTCAACCAGCCGCGCAAGCGTTAGCCACGGCCGTCCGGTAAGGTCTCCCGGCCCCCGGGGACGGGGCCGGGGGCCGGTCCAGATCCACAGGGGGAGACGACACACATGACCACGCACGCCGCCGACAGCCACGACCTGATCCGCGTACACGGAGCGCGGGAGAACAACCTCAAGGACGTCAGCATCGAGATACCGAAGCGCCGGCTGACGGTGTTCACCGGGGTCTCCGGCTCGGGCAAGAGCTCGCTGGTGTTCGACACGGTGGCGGCCGAGTCGCAGCGGCTGATCAACGAGACGTACAGCGCGTTCGTGCAGGGGTTCATGGAGACACTGGCCCGGCCGGAGGTCGACGTCCTCGACGGGCTGACCACCGCGATCATCGTCGACCAGTCCCGGCTGGGCGCCGACCCGCGCTCCACGGTCGGCACCGTCACCGACGCCAACGCGATGCTGCGCATCCTCTACAGCCGCCTCGCCGAGCCGCACGTCGGGCCGCCCGGCGCCTACTCGTTCAACGTGGCGTCGGTGTCCGCGAGCGGCGGCTTCACCGTCGACCGGGGCAGCGAGAAGACGAGGACGGAGAAGGTCAGCTTCAGCCGTACCGGCGGTATGTGCACCCACTGCGAGGGGCGCGGCACCGTCTCCGACATCGACCTCACCCAGCTCTACGACGCGACGAAGTCGCTGGACGAGGGCGCGCTGACCATCCCCGGCTACACGATGGACGGCTGGTACGGCCGGATCTACCGGGGCTGCGGCTTCTTCGACCCGGGCAAGCCGATCGCGGAGTTCACCAAGAAGGAACTGCACGCGCTGCTCCACCAGGAGCCCACCAAGATCAAGGTCGACGGCATCAACCTCACCTACGAGGGCCTGATCCCGAAGATCCAGAAGTCGATGCTGTCGAAGGACGTCGACTCCCTCCAGCCGCACATCCGCGCCTTCGTCCTGCGGGCGACGACGACCGGTGTCTGTGCGGAGTGCGACGGTACGCGGCTCAGCCCGGCCGTCCGGGCGTCGAGGATCGGGGACGTCTCGATCGCGGACGCCTGCGCGATGGAGATCCGCGACCTCGCGGAGTGGGTACGGGGGCTGCACGACCCGTCCGTGGCGCCTCTCCTCACCGCGCTCCGGCACAGCCTCGACTCCTTCACCGAGATCGGCCTCGGCTACCTCTCCCTGGACCGCCCCTCGGGCACGCTCTCCGGCGGCGAGGCACAGCGCGTGAAGATGATCCGCCACCTGGGCTCGTCCCTCACGGATGTCACGTACGTCTTCGACGAGCCGACCGTCGGCCTGCACCCGCACGACATCCAGCGGATGAACGACCTGCTGCTGCGGCTGCGCGACAAGGGCAACACGGTGCTGGTGGTCGAGCACAAGCCGGAGACGATCGCGATCGCCGACCACGTCGTGGACCTCGGGCCCGGCGCGGGCACGGGCGGCGGCACGGTCTGCTTCGAGGGGACCGTGGCGGGGCTGCGGGCGAGCGGCACACTGACCGGCCGGCACCTCGACGACCGGGCGAAGGTCAAGGACACGGTGCGCGAGCCGAGGGGCGCGCTGGAGATCCGCGGCGCGACCACGCACAACCTCCGGGACGTGGACGTCGACATCCCGCTCGGGGTGCTGTGCGTGGTGACGGGCGTCGCGGGGTCCGGCAAGAGCAGCCTGGTCCACGGCTCGGTCCGCTCCGACGAGGGCGTGGTCTCCGTCGACCAGGGCGCCATCCGCGGCTCCCGGCGCAGCAACCCGGCCACGTACACGGGCTTGCTCGACCCGATCCGCAAGGCGTTCGCCAAGGCCAACGGGGTCAAGCCCGCCCTGTTCAGCGCCAACTCCGAGGGCGCCTGCCCGAACTGCAACGGCGCGGGCGTCGTCTACACCGACCTCGGCATGATGGCCGGCATCTCCACGACCTGCGAGGAGTGCGAGGGGCGGCGCTACGACGCCTCCGTCCTCGTCCACCGGCTCGGCGGCCGGGACATCGCCGAGGTGCTGGCGATGCCGGTGTCGGAGGCGCTGGAGTTCTTCGCCGAGGGTGAGGCCCGCACCCCCGCCGCGCACAGGATCCTGACCCGGCTCTCGGACGTGGGCCTCGGTTACCTCACCCTCGGCCAGCCCCTCACCACCCTCTCCGGCGGCGAGCGCCAGCGGCTGAAGCTGGCGGTGCACATGGCCGACAAGGGCGGCGTCTACGTCCTCGACGAGCCGACGAGCGGCCTCCACCTCGCGGACGTGGAGCAACTGCTCGGCCTCCTCGACCGGTTGGTCGACTCCGGCAAGTCGGTGATCGTCGTCGAACACCACCAGGCGGTCATGGCCCACGCGGACTGGATCATCGACCTGGGCCCCGGCGCCGGACACGACGGCGGACGGGTCGTGTTCGAGGGGACACCGGCCGACCTGGTGGCGGCGCGGTCGACGCTCACGGGTGAGCACTTGGCGGCGTACGTGGGGGCGTGACGGCACGGGCGTGACGGCACGGGCGGGTGGCACGGGCGGGTGGCCCGGGTGGCTGCCCGCCCGAGGTCCGGTTATACCGGAGGGGTGACTGACGGTCGATGCAGTGAGGTCCTGTCGCCCGAGCGGTTCGTGCGGGTCGTACGCACCCGCAGTGCCGTGCGCGACTACACCGACGCCCCCATCGAGGACCGGGTCCTGGAGGACGTGCTCGACGCCATGCTGTCGGCGCCCACCGGGAGCAACGCCCAGGCGTGGGCCTTCGTGGTGGTGCGGGACGCCACGGCACTGCGGCGGCTGCGGGCGTTCTCGCCCGGACTGGTGGGCAGGCCGCAGGCCGTGGTGGTCGCCTGCGTGGACGGCGAACGCCTCGACCTGGCCTCGCAGGACGGGGCACCGCGGCTCTGCGTGACCATGGCCGTCAACACCCTGCTGCTGGCGGCTCACGCGTACGGGCTGGGCGCCTGCCCCGTCACCAGTTTCCGGCCCGGGGTCCTGCGGGTGCTGCTGGACCTGCCCGACCACATCGAGCCGGTGTTCATGGTGCCGATGGGCCACCCGGCCGGCGAGCGCCAGATGTCCAAGCGCCGACCCAGAAGCGAAGTGATCAGCTATGAAGTCTTCGGACAGCACGCTCCCGGCCCCGCTGCGTGAGGAACTGCTCCTGCTCGCCGGGAACCTGCTGTGCAGCGCCCGGGGTCTGCTGCAGGAGCCGCAGAACTACGGGCCGATGCGCTGTCTGGGCGCCGCCGCCCGGGTACTGGACCTGCTCGACGAGGCACAGGCCGGCGAACCCCGGCTGGACGCCGTCCGCGCCCGGATCGAGGAGGTGCTCACCGGACCGCAGAACCACGAGCACTCCCCCGACCTGCTGGACTCCTTGTGCGAGCAGGTGGCGACGGTCGTCAAGGAGCCCCGCGACTAGGGCGCTTCCGACGATCCCGCCACCCGGGGGTCGACGTAGTCGGGACCCGGCAGCCCCATGCGCCGCGCCGCCAGGCCGGACACCGCCTCGAAGACGGCCCGGCGGGCGTTCATCGCGGTGGTGCCGGTGGGGTCGAGGTGGGGCGCCACCTCGACGACGTCCATGCCGACGACCGGGGTCTCGTGGCAGATGCGGCGGATGGCCGGCAGCAGCTCGCGGTTGGTCAGGCCCGGCGGCTCGGGGGTGCCCGTGCCGGGCGCGTAGGCCGGGTCGAGCACGTCGATGTCCAGGGACAGGAACAGGTGCTCGGGACCGTCCAGTGCCTCCTCGATGGCCTGGTCGAGGACGGCGTCGAAGCCGCGCCGGTCGATCTCGGCCATGAAGTGCGCGCGCAGCCCGTTGTCCCGCATCCAGTCGAGCAGGCCGTCCTCGGGGACGATCGCGCTGCGCAGGCCGATCTGGATGAAGTTGCGCCCGGGGATGTGCTCGTCCTCGATGAGCCGGCGGATCGGCGTGCCGTGCGAGGCGAGGTGCCCGGAGAGGTGGGGGGCGCAGTCCGGGTGCGCGTCGAAGTGGATGACGCCGACGTTGCCCGCCCCGTAGACGTCGGCGATCGCGGCGGCGTCGGGCCACAGGATCGAGTGGTCGCCGCCGAGCACGATCGGAACGGCGCCGGTCTCGGCGATCTCGCGGACCAGGGCGCGGACGGGCTCCATGGAGTTCTCGACGCTGAACCAGTCCACCGCCGCGTCGCCGTAGTCGACGACCGTCAGCTCCTCGAAGGGCTTGACACGGGTGGTGGGGTTGATGAGCAGCTGCGGGGTGTGCGGCAGGCACCGCTCGTCCGCCCGGATGGCCCGCGGGCCGAAGGCGGCGCCCCGGTGCCCGGTGGACATGTCCACGGGTGCTCCCAGGACCGCCACGTCGACCTGCCCCGCGCGCAGGTCGTCCTGGTCGAGGCAGAGCGGGAGCCCGAAGAGGGTCGCGATACCGGCGTACGGGGGTGTGAACGCGTAGCGCTGGAGGTCGATCGGGCCGGGCTCGCGCCGTGGGCCGCCCCTGCGGTCGATCCGCCGTCTCCAGGCGTCCGCGGTCGCGTCGTCCTGCACGGGGCGCTCCTTGTCGTCGCGTACGGGGCGCGACCGGCGGTCTCCGGCCGGCTCCCGGGGCCGTCCTGCCCGGTCCCCCGGGACCGTCCTTCCCGGCGGCGGCCCGGCCCGCCCGGTGGACGGCGCGCACTCCCTCGAACGGAGCCCTCGGAGGTGCGCGCGGCCCGGCGTCCGGGAAACGTCGGTGGCGAAGCGTGCGTGCACCGCGAGGCTACCGGCGTACCGGCCGAAGCACCCGAAGGGAAAGCTGATGCTGCCAACTGACACGGGCGCTGACACGCGCGCGGATGTCGCGGTCGTCGGTACGGGCGTCATCGGACTGGCCACGGCCTGGGAGGCCGCCCGCCGGGGGCTGCGGGTGCACCTGGTCGGGCCGTGCTCGGGGGCGCACCAGGGACAGGCGTCCCGGGCGGCAGGCGCGATGCTCGCCCCGTTCAGCGAGGTGGCGGCCTCCGACAGCCCGGAGCGTGTCGCCCTGGAGGTCGGCGAGCGGGTGGCCGCGCGGAACCTGTACGACGCGTGGCTGCCGTCGCTGCGGGAGGCGACCGGCAGGCCGCTCGCCCTGACACCCGGCATGTGGGTGGTGGCGACCACCGGCGGCCGTGGCGACGCGCGGGAGCTGGACGCCATCGCCGACGCGGCGCTCGGCCACGGCCACGTGGCGGAGCGGCACGACCCGGGCGAGGTGCCCGGCCTGTCCCCGGCCCGGTCCTGCACCGCCCACGGCGCCCTGTGGCTGCCCGGTGAGGCCACCGTCGACTCGGGTGAGCTGATGGCCGCCCTGACCGACGCGCTCCACGCCCACGCGCACGTGGAGTGGACCGATGCGGAGGCCACCGGTCTGCGTCCGTCGGACGGCGGCGGGCTGACCGTCACCTGCGCCGGGGCGCCCGGCACACCCGAGGTCGCCGCGCCGCGCGTCGTGCTGGCCGTCGGCGTCGGCCTGACCGACCTGGTGGCGGGCAGCGGGGAACTGGACCTGGCGCTGCCGCCGATGCTGGCGGGCAAGGGGGTGAGCGCGCTGCTGCGCGACGTCCCGGTCGAGCTGCCGGCCGCGGTCCGCACCCCGATGCGGGACTTCGCCTGCGGAATGCACCTGGTGCCCCGCGCCGACGGGACGGTCTACCTGGGCGCCACGAACCGCCTCTCCCCCTCGGCGGCCGTCCGGTTCCCGCTGGTCATGGAACTGGCCGACCTGCTGCGCGAGGCCGGCGAGGAGCTGAGCACCAAGCTCTACGAGGGCCAGCTCGTCGGCACCCGCGTCGGGTACCGCCCCTTCACCCTCGACCACCTCCCGCTGGTCGGCCCCACCGCCGATCCGCGGGTGCTCATCGCGTCCGGCACCTACCGCAACGGCATGCTCCTCGCGCCCCGCCTCGCCGAGATGATCGCCGACCACCTGACGCTGGACCCGGTCGCCGCGCACCCCTTCGACCCGACCCGTCCGATCACCCCGCACGCCCTGCCCGAGACCCTCGAACGGTGGCTGCCGGAGCTGGTGGACCTCTTCCTCCCGCCGAGCGGAACACCGACCCCCATGCAGGGCGTACTGGCGGACCTGCTGCACCAGAGCCTGCGGGGCCTGGCCGCCGACGGGGACCACCCGCGTGGTGCGGAGGTCCGGCGCACCTGGCAGCAGGCCCCCGTGCCCGAGGCCCTGTGGTCGCTGCTGGTCACCTATCTCAGGTGACGCCGGGACGCGGTGCGTACACCCCGTCGACCAGACCGAAGAGGTCGACGCGCGCGCCGTCCTCGTCGACGGCGTACCGGCCGGGGTCGGTCAGGTAGAGCGAGGCCGCGTGGCCGTCGGGGCGCAGGGTCTGCACGGTCTCGGCGGCGTAGATGCCCAGCGACGGCAGGCCGTCGTCCGGTGGGTCGAGCCGCTGCCGCAACTGCCGGGCCTGGTCGAACAGCAGCGCCTCGCCGAAGCTGTCCACGTTAATACTCAGGGCGCCCCCGGTCTCGTCGGAGAGGCCGGTCGCCCGCAGCAGCTCGGCGAGGTAGCTGGTGTAACCGAGGCAGTGGCGGCCGTGCGGGACGTCCAGTTCCCGCAGCTCCTTCCAGAGCGGGTCACCGGTGGCGAGCATCAGGCCGAGAAGGTCCTCGTCGTCCGGGACGCCGCCGGTGGTCACGGCCTCCCACAGACACTCGGCCAGGGGGTCGAGCCCCGGCGCGACCCGCAGGGTGGCGTCGGTGCGGCCGGTGGCGTCCAGGGCGCGGCGGATGTGCCGGCGGAACAGGTCCAGCACCTGGGTGTAGCGGCCGTCGACCAGGCGGAAGTAGTCCTGGACCAGTTCGGTGGCGACCAGGCCGCCCTGGAAGGCGTCGAGGAGGTACAGGTAGTACTGGACCCGTGGCACGTCGAGGGTGACGGTCAGCGGCAGGGAGGACGGCAGCATCGCGGCGACGTCGCCGATCACGCGGGCCTGGCGGACGACGGTCTCGTACTCGTAGAACGACAGCTCGCCCTCGGTGACGATGGACCGCAGCCGGGCGGCCGGCGGGGCGGCGTCGGCGCGCAGCAGTTCGGTGCGGTCTCCGTGTTCGTCGACGAAGCGCAGGTTGCGGTGGCTGAAGAGGCAGACGCCGCTGACCAGTTCCACGCGGTCCGCGTGGCGGGCCGTGCCTTGGAGGTTGCGGGCCCCCTTGATGTGGACGCGGTGGCGGCTGCCGCCGAACTCGGCCCCGGCGAAGACCGCCTTGTGGGCCTGGTCCCTGCGGCTCCGCACGATCAGCGCGTCGGCGCCCGTCGCGAAGTCGCCCTCGCCGAGGTACTCGCCGAGCGTGTGCACGCGCTGGAAGGCGCGCCGCACGGCCTTCTCCTGGTCCGGCGCCCCGGTGGCCGCCGTCTGCCACAGGCCCTCGGTGCCGGGGACGGGCCGTGGGCCCGAGCCGTCGGGGGTGTCGTACCGGCGCAGGACGGCGGGCTCCGCCGGGTCCTCCGGCTGTCTGATCACGAACAGATCGTCGCTGCCACGCACACATCCTCCCGGGGCATGGACACAGGTGGGCAAATGAGGCGTAAAGCGCTCTTTCCAGTATCAGGGTCCTTCTCGGCCGGGCAACTCGGCGGCCAGGACGGCCAGGCAGCCGAGGAAGCCGACGGCCAGCAGGGCGCCGGTGACGACCAGGGCCGTGTGGAAGGCGGCGGTGGGACCGCCGGCCCCGGTGAGTCCCCCGGCGTACACGGAGCCCAGGACGGCCGGGCTGAGGGCGCCGCCGAACTGGCGCAGCGCGGTACTGGTGGCGGAGGCCATGCCGGCGAGATGCCAGGGCGCCGCGTTGACGGAGACGACCGTGACGGAGGTGAGCATCAGGGAGACGGCGACGCCGAAGAGCGCCAGCCGCCAGGCGAGGCCGCCGAAGCCGGTGCCGGGGACGACCCCGGTGAACAGGAAGACGGCTGCGGTCCCCAGGGCGAGACCGGCGGTGAGCACCACCAGGGGCGGTACGCGGCCCATCAGGTACCCGACCGGCACGTTGACCACCGCGCTGACCCCGGCGAAGAGGAAGAGCCGCAGGCCGACGTCGAGGGCGGAGTAATGGTGGACGTCCCCCAGATAGAGGCTGAGCAGGAAGGTGAAGCCCACGGTCGAGAAGAGGGCGATCACGGAGGCGAAGCCGGCGGTGGCGAAGCCGGGCGAGGCGAACAGCCGCAGGTCCATCAGCGGGGCGGGGGCGCGCCGCTCGACGGCGAGGAACGCGGCCAGGGCGAGGGTGCCGACGGCGAGGCCGGCCAGCGCGACGGCGGAGGTCCAGCCCCTGGCCCCGCCCTCGATGACGCCGAGGACGAGGGCGGCGATGGCGAGGGCGGCGGTGAGCTGCCCCGGCCAGTCCGGGCGGCGGCCCTCCGGGCTCTTCGACTCCGGCAGGCACAGGTACCCGTACCCGAGCGTGGCGAAGGAGAGGACGGCGGCGGGCAGGAAGACCCACCCCCAGGCGCCGATCGCGAGCAGCGCCCCGGACACCAGCGGGCCGAGCGCGAGTCCGGCGGCCACCCCGGCGGCCCACCACCCGATGCAGCGGCCCCGCCCGCCTTCGTCGGGAACGGCATGGGCGATGAGCGCGAGGGTGGTGGGCAGCAGCAGCCCGGCACCGAGACCGGAGACGGCCTGCCCGGCCCACAGCAGCGGCAGCGCGGCGCCGCCGCCCAGCAGCCCGGCCACCACCGCGAGGGTCCCCCCGGTACCGGTGAGGGCCAGGCCCAGGGCGAAGACACGGCGGCGGCCGTACAGATCCCCGAACACCCCGGCGGACAGCACGGCCGCCGCCATCGGGATGACGTAGGCGTCGGAGACCCACTGCAACTGGGCGGTACGGGCTCCCGTGGCGGCGGCGATGTCGTGCAGCGCGGCCGCCACGGCGTTCACCGGGAGGTAGACGCAGAAGACGCCGAGTACGGCCACGGTGACGGTGGCGGTGACGTGGTGCTGCTCCGACGCGTGGGACACGCGTCCCGGGTCACCGTTCGGGGCGGTCGCACACGGCGGAGCGGTGAGTCACTCCGCCAGGGCGCGGGTGAGCCGCGTCCACGCGGCGGGGACCTCAGTGGCGTACCGCCTCCGCCGCCTCCGGCACATACCCCGCGACCACCCGGCCAGGGGTCACCGTCCGCCGGTCCACCGCCCACGCCGCCCCCGCGACCATCAGGCCGAGGACCGCCAGGGCCGCGCCCGCGAGCGCCGGGGACGTCGTGCCGAACCCCGCCGACAGGGCCAGGCCGCCGATCCAGGCGCCGCCCGCGTTGGCGAGGTTGAAGGCCGCCTGGTTGGCGGAGGACGCCAGGGACGGGGCCGCCGACGCCTTCTCCATGACCATCAGCTGGAGGGGGGAGCCGGTGACGAACGCGGCGGCTCCCAGGAGGGCGACCGCCAGCGCCGCCGTCACCTGGGTCTGGAGGAGGAGGGGGAACAGGGCCAGGATCACGGCCAGGGAGACCAGGCCGCCGAGCAGCGTGCCGCGCAGGGAGTGGTCGGCCAGGCGGCCGCCGAGCAGGTTGCCCACCGTGGCGCCGACGCCGAAGAGGGCCAGGAGCAGGGTGACGCTGGTCTCGGCGTACCCGGCCGTGTCGGTGAGCATCGGCGTGATGTAGCTGTACGCCGAGAAGAGCGCGCCGAAGCCCGCCACCGTCGTGCCGAGGGCCAGCCAGACGGGCAGGGAGCGCAGTGCCGCCAGTTCGCCGCGCAGGCCGGCCGTCGTCCCGGCCGGGGCGGGCCGGTCGCGCGGGACCAGGAACGCCAGTGCCGCGATCGCCGCGACGCCGATCGCGCTGACGCCGAAGAACGCCGCACGCCAGCCCAGGGACTGGCCGACGGCGGTGGCGGCGGGGACGCCCACGATGTTGGCGACGGTCAGGCCGAGGAACATCAGGGAGACGGAGCGGGCCTTGCGCTCGGGCGCGACCATGCCGGTCGCGACGACCGCGCCGACGCCGAAGAACGCGCCGTGCGGCAGTCCGCTGACGAAGCGGGCGGCGAGCAGGAGGTGGTCGTCGGGGGCGACCGCCGACAGGGCGTTGCCGATCACGAACAGGGCCATCAGGCCGATGAGGACCGTGCGGCGGGACATGCGGGCGGTGAGCGCCGCGAGCAGCGGGGCGCCGACGACGACGCCGAGCGCGTACGCGGAGACGAGGTGGCCGGCGGAGGGGATCGAGATGCCCAGGTCGTCCGCGACGTCGGGCAGCAGCCCCATCATCACGAACTCCGTGGTACCGATGCCGAAGGCGCCCACGGCGAGGGCGAGCAGGGCCAGGGGCATGAGGGGCTTCACCTTTCGAGACCAACAGAGCAACTTAAGTTCACGTACGGAACAAAGTCTCTCAGGTCGAGTATTCCACCAGGTGACGCACGCGTTTCAGGACCCTGAAGATCCCGGAGGCCCTCAAGACCGCGACGTGTCGACCTTCACCCGCGCCGCCACCGGCAGGTGGTCGCTGCCCGTCTCCGGCAGGGTCCAGCTGCTCTCCGGTTCGACGCCCCGGACCAGGATCTGGTCGATCCGCGCCAGCGGGAACGACGCCGGCCAGCTGAAGCCGAACCCGTCACCTGCCGCGCCCTGTGTGGAGCGCAGCTGCGAGGTCACGGCGTTCAGCGCACGGTCGTTCATCGTGCCGTTGAGATCACCGAGCAGGATCACCTTCTCGGTCTTCTCGCTCTCGATGGCCTCGCCCAGCGCGTCCGCGCTGCGGTCCCGCTGCCGGGCCGTGAAACCGGCCTCCAGCTTCACCCGCACCGACGGCAGGTGGGCGACGTAGAAGGCGACCGGGCCGGACGGGGTGGCGACCGTGGCGCGCATCGCCCGCTTCCACCCCAGCTTGATGTCGACGGCCTCCACACCGGTCATCGGGTACTTGCTCCACAGCCCGACGGTGCCGACCACCTCGTGGTACTCGTACGCCGACGCCAGCGCCTTCTCGTACGTCGGCACCGCCGACGCCTTCAGCTCCTCCAGCGCCACCACGTCCGCGCCGGACGCGGCGACGGCGCGGGCGGTCCCGGCGGGGTCCGCGTTGTCGGCGTTCACGTTGTGCGTGGCCACCGTGAGGTCGCCGCCGCCCGTGGACTTGGTGGTGAGCAGCCCGCCGAACATGTTGAGCCACACCGTCACCGGCACCAGCAGCGCGATCAGCGCCGTCGCCGACTTGCGGAAGAGCCCGATCAGCAGCAGCACCGGCAGCAGCAGCCCCAGCCAGGGCAGGAAGGTCTCCGTGAGGCTGCCCAGGTTGCCGATCCGGTTGGGGATGCGGGCGTGGCCCGCCATGACCCCGGCCAGCAGGAGCGCCACCACCGCCGTGACGATTCCCCTGGTCCACAGGGGCCGGCCGCGCCAGCCCCGGGTCACCCGGTGCCGCAGGCGCCGGAGCCGGTCCTGCCGGCGCCCGGACCGCGGGCCTCCGTCGTCCGTCTCCGCCAGATACGCCTGTTGCGCCATCACTCGCCTCACTGCCTGCTGTGCACACGGTCACCCCGTGCGACCAAACACTAGGGGATGAACAGTCCGGTTCCGGCCCACTTGTGTGGGTCGTACTCGCACGGGGACGACCCGGTACGCGTGCGCGGTTGCGGTCGGCACCACGTGACGTGGGTCCCCTAGCCCGACGCGGGCACCAGGTGCCACCATGGAGGAGATCCGGGGACGCCGTCAGGGCGCCTCGAGATGACATGAAGGAGCCGTCGCCATGACGCAGCTTTCCGCTGCCCGGAGCGCATCGAGCGCGCAAGCCACCACACCCTCCGACGGCAGCAAGGCGCTGTACGGAGGGAAGAGCACCCGCCGCGTCACCGTCCGCGACATCGCCCTCGCCAAGGAGCGCGGCGAGAAGTGGCCGATGCTCACCGCGTACGACGCGATGACCGCGTCCGTGTTCGACGAGGCCGGTATCCCGGTCATGCTGGTCGGCGACTCGGCCGGCAACTGTCACCTGGGGTACGACACCACCGTCCCCGTCACCCTCGACGAGATGACCATGCTGTCCGCGGCGGTGGTCCGCGGCACCGGCCGGGCGCTGATCGTCGCCGACCTGCCCTTCGGCTCGTACCAGGAGGGCCCGGTGCAGGCGCTGCGCTCGGCGATGCGGCTGGTGAAGGAGGCCGGCGCCGGGGCCGTGAAGCTGGAGGGCGGTGAGCGGTCGCACGAGCAGATCCGGCTGCTCGTCGAGTCCGGCATCCCGGTGATGGCGCACATCGGCCTCACCCCGCAGTCCGTGAACTCCATGGGCTACCGGGTGCAGGGCCGCGGCGAGGAGGCCGCCCAGCAGTTGCTGCGCGACGCCAAGGCCGTGCAGGACGCGGGCGCCTTCGCGGTCGTCCTGGAGCTGGTGCCGGCCGAGCTGGCCGCCGAGGTGACCCGGACCCTGCACATTCCGACCGTCGGCATCGGCGCGGGTCCGGACACGGACGCGCAGGTGCTGGTCTGGACCGACATGCTCGGGCTGACCGGCGGGCGGATGCCGAAGTTCGTCAAAAAATACGCCGACCTGCGCGGGGTCATGACCGGCGCGGCGAAGGCGTTCGCCGAGGACGTCGTAGGCGGAACGTTCCCGCAGGAGGAGCACTCCGTCCACTAGGGACCGCTCCCTCTCGAAGAGCCATCGCGGTTCGGAACCGGGGCCCCGCCGATCCTTCCCCCGTCGGCGGGGCCCCGGCGCGTCGGCACGACTGTCGGCACGGCTGTAGGCACGCCTGTCGGAACGGTCGCACGGCTGTCGGAACGGCTGTCGGCGATATGTCGGTGGGATGTCGGCGGGGGCTGGCACCGTCGTCCCCATGAAGCGAATCGACA
Source organism: Streptomyces sp. CRN 30 (assembly GCF_034105845.1). Lineage (NCBI taxonomy): Bacteria > Bacillati > Actinomycetota > Actinomycetes > Kitasatosporales > Streptomycetaceae > Streptomyces > Streptomyces sp. CRN 30. The sequence continues at coordinate 36,563 of NZ_JAVRHI010000135.1, forward strand.
ACCGCCCCGACGGTGCGCGCCCCGCCGTCCGTGTACGGGGGCTGGTCAAGCACTACGGCGAGACCAAGGCGCTGGACGGGGTGGACCTGGACGTGCGCGAGGGCACCGTGATGGGCGTGCTCGGGCCGAACGGCGCCGGGAAGACCACCCTGGTCCGCATCCTGTCCACCCTGCTGGAGCCGACCGGCGGCGAGGCCACGGTCGCCGGGTACGACGTCCTGCGCCAGCCCCGGCAGCTGCGCCGGGTGATAGGTCTCACCGGGCAGTACGCCTCCGTGGACGAGAAGCTCCCCGGCTGGGAGAACCTCTACATGATCGGGCGGCTCCTGGACCTGTCCCGCAAGGACGCCCGTACCCGCGCCGACGAGCTGCTGGAGCGGTTCTCGCTCACCGAGGCCGCCAAGCGGCCCGCGAGCACCTACTCCGGCGGTATGCGCCGGCGGCTCGACCTCGCGGCCTCCATGATCGGCCGGCCGCAGGTGCTGTTCCTGGACGAGCCCACCACCGGCCTGGACCCGCGCACCCGCAACGAGGTGTGGGACGAGGTCAAGGCCATGGTCGGCGACGGCGTCACGGTCCTGCTGACCACGCAGTACATGGAGGAGGCCGAGCAGCTCGCCTCCGAGCTGACCGTCGTGGACCGCGGGAAGGTCATCGCGAACGGCGGCATCGAGGAGCTGAAGGCGAAGGTCGGCGGCCGTACGCTGCGCGTCCGCCCGGCCGACCCGCGACAGCTGGCCCCGCTCGCCGGCCACCTCGACGGGCTCGGCATCACCGGGCTCGCCACCACCACCGTCGACGCCGAGCGCGGCACCGTGCTGGTGCCGATCCTCAGCGACGAGCAGCTGACCGCCGTGGTCGGCGCCGTCACCGCGCGCGGCATCACACTCGCCTCCGTCACCACCGAACTCCCCAGCCTGGACGAGGTGTTCCTCTCCCTCACCGGCCACAGGGCCGGTGCCCCGCAGGACACCGTGCCCGCCACCGCCGACAACCGCGAGGAGGTCGCCGTATGAGCGCCGTGACCGTGACCCCCGATGCCCGTATCTCCCCGCGTGCGCACGTACGCCACACCGGCGCCCTGATCCGCCGCAACCTGCTGTGGATACGGCAGGACCCGGAGTCGATGTTCGACGCGCTGCTGATGCCGGTCGTCTTCACCCTGCTCTTCGTCTACGTCTTCGGCGGGTCGATCGGCCAGGCGCTGGGCGGCGGGCAGGACGGCTACGTCCAGTACGTGATCCCCGGCATGATCGCGATGATGAGCATGACGCTGTCGCAGGGCGTCGGCACCGGGTTCAGCCAGGACTTCAACTCGGGCGTGATGGACCGCTTCCGGTCGCTGCCGATCGGGCGCGGCTCGGTGCTGTTCGCGAAGATCACGGTGGAGCTGGCGCGGATGCTGTTCGCGACGGCCGTGCTGATGGTCGTCGCCGTGCTGGTCGGTTTCGACATCGTCCACTGGGGCGGGCTCCTCGCCGCCGTGGGCCTCTCCGCGGCGTTCGCCTCGTCGATCATGTGGGTGTTCCTCACCCTCGGCGTGGTCCTGAAGAACGCGCAGTCCGTGCAGGCGATGGGCTTCCTGGTGCTGTTCCCGCTCCAGTTCGGCTCGTCGATCTTCGCGCCGACCCAGTCGATGCCGGGCTGGCTCCAGGCCTTCACCGACTACAACCCGCTCTCCACGCTCGCGGACGCGGCGCGCGGCCTGATGGTCGGCGGTCCCGTCGCCCACGACCTGTGGATCACCCTGGGCTGGTCCGCGGCGATCACGGCGGTGATGGCGCCGGTCGCCATCCACAAGTTCCGTACGAAGAGCTGAGCGCCCGCCCGGCGGAATCAGACGAGGGCGGCGGCCTCCCCCACGGAGAGGCCGCCGCCCTCGGCGTAGGCGGTGTCGAAAGCGGCTGCGCCGAGCACGGCTCGGGCCTCCTCGACGGCCCGCTCCCGCACGCTCCGCTCCCTCATGTTCTCGACGTGCCCGGCCGGCAGCATCGCGGCGGCGGCGCCCAGGCACCGGGCGGCGTCCGGGGCCCGGCGCCCGCCGTCGACGTGGGCCAGCGACAGCGCGGCGATGACCAGATACGCCGAGCGCATCTGCGGCGCGATCGTCACCGACAGCGGGTCCCCGGCCTGTTCCAGGGCCCGCCGGGCCTTGTCGAGGGCCTCCTCGTAGTGGGCCTCCAGCGCGTCGATCCAGGACTCCGTGCCCAGGATGAAGGCGTCGAAGACGACGAACTGGGCGATGCTGAAGTCCTGCCGGAGCCGTCTGAGCTGCTCGCGGGCCTCGGCGACGCGGCCGGTCGTGCCGAGCAGCCCGGCGAGGAAGAGCCGGGCGGCGGGCATCGCCCCGTTGTGCGCGGAACCGGCCGTACGGTCGATCACCTCGCGCAGCACGCGTTCGCCCCGCTCGATCTCGCCCGAGTCGGCCAGGACGCTGCCCAGCCGGGCGTCGAGAACGTCCACCTGGGCGTGCGCGTCGAGTCTCTCCGCGTACACCTTGGCGGCCTCGTAGTCGGCGGCGGCGCCCGTGGCGTCGCCGGTGCGTTCCCGGGCCTCGGCACGGGAGGAGTACGCCTCGGCCAGTCCCCACGCGTCGTGGAGCCGGCCGTAGATCTCCAGTGCCTCGTCGGCGTCGCGGACGGCGTCGCCCGCCCACTCGACGCGGTTGGCGAGGAGGTTGGCGCGCATCTGGAGGGCGCCGGCCAGCTCCCACTCGAAGTCGGGGGTGGTGCGGCCGGTTTCGACGGCGGCGTCCATGATGACGCGCAGCCGTTCCATGTCGCCGGTGAGCATCACGGCGTAGAACCAGAGCAGGCCGGGGCTGCGGCAGGTCTGCGGCAGGCCGGGTTCGTAGGTGTCCGCGATGATCTGGAGTTTCTCCTGGGCCCTGGGGTTGTGCCAGGCGTCCAGTTCGGTGTCCATGCAGGCCAGGTGGGCGAGGTGGACGCCGCGCCGGGCCTCGGCGAGGACCTCGCCGGTCATCGGGGGCGGGTTGTGCGTCAGCCGCTCCCAGACGGGGGCGGCGGGCCGGACCGGGCCGGCGAACGGGTCGGGGCCGAGCGTCATCACCTCGGCGCACCAGGTGCGGGCCTCGATCCGCAGGTCGCGCACCTGCCAGTACCAGACCATCGACAGGATCAGGCAGAGCGCCTCCTGCTCGTCGCGTTCGGCGACGGCGTACCGCAGCGCGGTGCGGATGTTCTCGTACTCGCGCTCCAGGCGTCGCACGGCGGCGAGCTGGCCGGGGCCGCGGAGCAACGGGTCGGTGGTGCGGGCGAGTTCACGGTAGTACGTCAGGTGGGCGCGGGCGGCGGCGGCGCGGTCGCCGGTCTCGTCGAGCCGCTCCCGCGCGTACTCGGCGACGGTCTCCAGGAGCCGGTAGCGCATCTCGCCGCCGTCGTCGTCGGGGGCGGCCACCACCAGGGACTTGTCGACGAGGGAGCCGACCGCGTCCAGGGCGGCGGCGCCGCACACCGCCTCGGCGGCGGCGAGGTCGCAGCCGCCCGCGAACACCGACAGGCGGCCCAGCACCTGGCGTTCCTCGCCGTCCAGCAGGTCCCAGGACCAGTCGACGACGGCGCGCAGCGTCTGCTGGCGGGGCAGGAGGGTGCGGCTGCCGGAGGTGAGCAGCCGGAACCGGTCGTCGAGCCGGTCGGCGATCTGCCGGGGGGTGAGCACCCGGAGCCGGGCCGCGGCCAGTTCGATGGCGAGCGGCAGTCCGTCGAGGCGGCGGCAGATCTCGGCGCAGGCGGCCGCGGTCCCGGCGTCGGCGTCGACGCGGAATCCGGCGCGGGCGGCGGCGCCCCGGTCGGCGAGGAGCCGCAGCGCGGACGGCTCGGGCAGCGGCTCCACCGGCCGCAGCAGCTCCCCCGGCACGCCGAGCGGTTCCCGGCTGGTGGCGAGGACGGTGACGCCGGGGCAGCGGGCGAGGAGTTCCTCGGCGAGGCGGGCGGCGGCGTCGACGAGGTGCTCGCAGTTGTCGAGGACCAGCAGCATCCGGCGCCGTCCGACGTGCTCCACGAGCCGGTCCACGGCGGTGTCCGTACGGTCGGACACCGCGCGCAGCTCCTCGGCGCCGGCGCCGTAGAGCACGGTCTCGCGGCCTCCCACGGCGGTCAGCACGGCCTCGGGGACGGCGGCCGGGTCGTCGACGGGGGCGAGTTCCGCGAGCCACGCGCCGTCCCGGGCGGTCTCCGGGCCCGCCGTGTCGGCCGCCTCCAGGGAGAGCCGGGTCTTGCCGGAGCCGCCGGGACCCAGCAGGGTGACGAGCCGGGTGCCGGCCAGGTCGGCACGGAGCGTCTCGATGTCGCTGTCCCGCCCGACGAAGGAGGTGAGCCGGGCCCGCAGGTTCCCGCGCGGGCGGGTCTCACGGGCGGGGGGCGAGGCGGCGGCGTCCGCGGCCGGATGCGCGGCGGTGTCCGCGGCGGGAGAAGCGGAGGCACCGGCGGCCGGACGCGCGGCGGCGTCCACGACGGGAGGACCGGAGGCGCCAGCGGCCGGATGCCCGGCGGAAGGAGCGAAGGCACCGGCGGCCGGATGCGCGGCGGGAGGAGCGGAGGCACCCGCAGCCGGACGCGCGGCGGCGTCCACGGCAGGAGGAGCGGAGGCGCCTGCGGCCGGATGCGCGGCGGAAGGAGCGGAGATACCCGCGGCCGGACGCGCGGCGGCGTCCACGACGGGAGAAGCGAAAGCACCCGCGGCCGGATGCGCGGCGGAAGGACCGGAGGCACCCGCGGCCGGACGCGGCGCGGCGGGCGGCGATCCTGGGGCCGGCGGGTACGAGGTCCCCGGGTACGACGATTCCGGGGACGAGGGTCCCTGGTGCGGGGTCCCCGGGTACGAGGCACCCGGGTACGGGGGACCCAAGTACGGAGGACCCGAGTACGGGGGCGCCTGGTACGGGGGTGTCGGGTCGGGGTGGAGCAGTTCCGCGTGGAGGGCGCGGAGTTCCGGGCCCGGGTCGGAGCCGAGGCGGTCGGCGAGGAGGCGGCGTACGTCCTCGTAGGCGGCGAGCGCCTCGGCGGTGCGGCCGGTGGCGCGCAGGGCCCGCAGCCGCAGCGCCTGGAGGGGTTCGTCCAGCGGGTGTGCGTCGCACAGGGCGGTCAGCTCGGGCAGGGACCGCTCGGCGTGGCCGAGGCCGAGACCGAGGGCGGCGGTGTGCCGGACGCGCAGCGCGTCGAGGTGCCGCCGCTCCCAGCGGGCCGCCTCGGCGGTGCGGTCGGGCAGGTCGGCGAGGACGGGGTCCCGCCACAGGGCGAGGGCGTCGTCGAGGGCGTCGGCGGCCTTCGCCGGGTCGCCGTCGGCCAGGGCGCGGGCACCGTCACCGGCCAGCCGGTCGAAACGGTGCAGGTCCACGTCGTCCGGGGCGGCCGTCAGCCGGTAGCCGCCGTCGGCGGAGGCGACGGCGTCCGCGCCGAGCGCCCGGCGCAGCCGCCCGATCAGCGCCTGGAGCGCGCCCGGGGCGTCGGCGGGCGGGTCCTCGCCCCACACCTCGGCCACCAGCAGGCCCGCGGGGACGGTCCGGCCGGCCCTGAGGGCGAGCACGGTCAGCAGGGCGCGCAGCCGCGCGCCGCCGACGGGGACGGTGGCGCCGTCGGGGCGGACTGCCTGGGTGGTGCCGAGAATGCGGTAGCGCACCGGCCCATTGTCCCCGGCCGGGCCGGGGAGCCGCCTCCGGGTTTGCACGGGCGTGACCGCGGGGCCGTTCCGTCCCGGAACCCCGGGCGCCCCGTGGCGCGTTCCCCCCTTGTCACCGGTACGGTCGTCCCCTCCACCCGGACGCGAACTCAGGAGCCCCATGACCACCGCCCCCGCCCGCCCGAGCGACCGGCGGATCAGCCCGGTCTTCCTCGGGATCGTCGCCGTCACCGCGGTCACCGGCTGGGCCACCTGGACCGGCTTCGCCGAGCAGCCGGGGCTGGCCGTGTTCCTGTTCGTGACGGCCGCCTGGATCGTCTCGCTCTGCCTGCACGAGTACGCGCACGCCCGCACCGCCCTGCACAGCGGTGACATCTCGGTCGGCGCGAAGGGCTATCTGACGCTGAACCCGGCGAAGTACACCCACGCCCTGCTGAGCATCGTGCTGCCGGTGGTCTTCGTCATCATGGGCGGCATCGGTCTGCCGGGCGGGGCGGTCTTCATCGAGCGGGGCCGGATCAGGGGCCGGTGGCGGCACAGTCTGATCTCGGCCGCCGGTCCGCTGACCAACGTCCTGTTCGCGGTGGTCTGCACGGCGCCGTTCTGGCTGGGCGCCCTGGACGGCGTGCCGCGCGACTTCCGTCTCGCGCTGGCCTTCCTGGCGCTGCTCCAGGTGACGGCGGCGATCCTGAACTTCCTGCCGGTGCCGGGCCTGGACGGCTACGGCGTGGTCGAGCCCTGGCTGTCGTACGGCGTCCGGCGGCAGTTGGAGCCGTTCGCGCAGTTCGGGCTGTTGTTCGTGTTCGCGCTGCTGTGGGTCCCCGCGGTGAACGGCGTGTTCTTCGACGCGGTCGACGCGGTCCTGCGCGGGCTCGGCATCAGCGACTACGAGACCTACTGCGGCTTCGAACTGTTCCGTTTCTGGCAGACGGCCGACATCTGCACGGTCAGTTCGTGACGGAGGGGCTCCGGCGGCGCTTGAGGTAGTACCAGCACATGTTGGAGGACAGCCCGGCCAGCAGCACCCAGACGACGCCTACCAGCGCGACGCCCTGCACGAAGGAGACGACGGCCGCGACGACGGCGAGGACGCAGACGATGAGGGCGTAGAGGGCGAGGCGGGGCATGGCGTGGGCTCCTGTCTGTCTGCCCGGGAAGGGGGACACGGGCTGGCTGTGCTGATGGCCACCAGTGTCCCCCATCGCCTCATACGTCCGTGACGCGGAGTCCCGCGTGCGCCTTGTAGCGGCGGTTCACGGAGATCAGGTTGGCGACCAGCGACTCGACCTGGTGGGCGTTGCGCAGCCGCCCCGCGTAGACGCCGCGCATGCCGGTGATGCGGCCGGCCAGCGCCTGCACGGTCTCCACGTCGGCGCGGACCTCGCCGAGCACCATCACGTCGGTGTCGATGGCGTCGATCTCCGGGTCCTTCAGCAGCACCGCGGAGAGGTGGTGGAAGGCGGCGGTGACCCGGCTGTCGGGGAGCAGGGCGGCGGCCTGCTCGGCGGCGCTGCCCTCCTCGGGCCTGAGCGCGTAGGCGCCCTTCTTGTCGAAGCCGAGCGGGTTGACGCAGTCGACGACGAGCTTGCCGGCCAGGTCCTCGCGCAGCGCCGTCAGCGTGTCGCCGTGGCCCTCCCAGGGGACGGCGACGATGACGACGTCGCTGCGGCGGGCGGTCTCGGCGTTGTCGGCGCCCTCGACGCCGTTGCCGATCTCCTCGGCGGCGGCCCGCGCGCGCTCGGCGGCCCGCGAGCCGACGATCACCTTCTGGCCGGCCCTGGCGAGGCGGTAGGCGAGGCCCTGGCCCTGCGGTCCGGTGCCGCCGATGACGCCGACGACCAGGCCGGATACGTCGGGGAGGTCCCAGGGGTCCTTGGCGGGCGCCTTCTGTGCGGCGCTCTCGGTAGAGGTCATGGGCCGACTCTATGTGCGCGCGGCACCCGTCACCGGGTCAGGTACGCCACACCGTCAGCCGCTCGAAGGTGATCGTGTCGTAGGGGCCGTCGTCGCCGGTCTCGTAGAGCAGGCCGACGGTGCGGTCGTCGACGCGTACGAGGTCGGAGTAGGCGGCGGGCCGGTCGTCGAGGGTACGGACCGGGGACCAGCTCGTGCCGCCGTCGGTGGAGGCGCGCACGGTCATCCGGGCGCGGGCGGCGGGGTCGGCGGGTCCGGAGAAGAGCAGCACGTCGGGGTCGCGGAGCTGGAGGAGGCTGCCCTGGCAGACCGGTCCGGTCAGGTCGGGGCACGGCGCGAACGGCGCGGTGAGCGTCGTGCCGCCGTCCGTCGAGCGGGCGTCGGCGCGGACGGTGGCGGACGGGGACATGGTGCGGGCGTTGACGTAGAGCGTGCCGTCGGGGAGTTGCGCGGCGGTGGACTCGTTGGCGCCGCCGTCGTCGGCGTACCCCAGGGACCAGGTGGTGCCGCCGTCGTCGCTGATCAGGCAGTGCCCGCCGTCCGGTCCGCCGTCAGGTCCGCCGGGGCCGTCGGGTACGGAGTGGTTGGCGGGGACGACGACGCGGCCGGTGGTGAGGCGCAGGGCGTGGCCGGGGCCGGTGGCGTACCAGAGCCAGTCCGGGCGTTTCACGCCGGCGGTGATCTCGGTGGGTGCCGTCCAGGTGCGGCCGTCGTCGTCGCTGTGCGTCACCCATACGCGGCGGCCGTCCTCGGCGGGGACCTCGCCGCGGCGGATGGCGGCCTCGGTGGCGTACGCGGCGTTGCGGACGTGCACGAGGAGGACCCGGCCGTCGGCCAGGACCACGGGGGCGGGGTTGCCGGCGAGTCCGTCGCCGTTCTCGGCGGCGACGTGGAGCGGGCCCCAGGTGCGGCCGCCGTCCTGTGACCGCCGGCAGACGACTCGGATGGTGCCGTGGTCGGCGGGGCCGTCCTCTCTGCCCTCGCAGAAGGCGAGGAGGGTGTTCTCCGTCGTGCGTACGACGGCGGGGATGCGGAAGCTGGTGTATCCGTCCTCGCCCGCGCGGAACGGGACGGACGGTTCTCTCACGCCGGGACCGGCGGCGGTCATGGGGCCTCCTGTGTTTTTCCGGCTGCGGGTGCGTGGTGGCTGGTCGCGCAGTTCCCCGCGCCCCTTTCAGGGACGCGCGGTGCACGTGCCCCGTCAGGGGCGCGGGGAACTGCGCGAGCAACCACCGACTGCCCGCGGCCGCCCCGCGACGTCAGTCCTTCGAGCCCTCCGACGGCGCGTCGTGCCACTTGGGATCGTTCTCCCACTGGAGATTCCGCTCCCGAGCGGTAGCCATCGCGTGTTCGGCCTCGGAACGGGACGTGTACGGCCCGAACCGGTCCTTCGCCGGGCACTCCGGCCCCTCCTCGACCTTGCCGTGCTCCAGGCAGTAGTACCACTCGCCCGGTTTGCCCACCGTGCGCTTCTTGAACAGGGCCATGACCGGCTCCTTCCGCCAGATGTCGCGAGGACATGGTCTCGTATGCCCGCTGGTTAGACTCGCTGACATGTCTGGCCAGTCGCTGCTCGTACCAGGGGAGCTGTCTCCCACCCGTTCCGTACCCGGAAACATCCGCCGGCCCGAGTACGTCGGCAAGCCCGCCCCGACGCCGTACACCGGACCGGAGGTGCAGACGCCCGAGACGGTCGAGGCGATGCGCACGGCCGGGCGGATCGCGGCGCGGGCCATGGCGGAGGCCGCGAAGCTCATCGCGCCGGGCGTGACCACGGACGAACTGGACCGGGTGGCGCACGAGTACATGTGCGACCACGGGGCCTACCCCTCGACCCTCGGCTACCGCGGCTTCCCGAAGTCGCTGTGCACCTCCGTCAACGAGGTCATCTGCCACGGCATCCCGGACTCGACGGTCCTGAACGACGGCGACATCGTCAACCTGGACGTCACCGCGTACATCGGCGGTGTGCACGGCGACAACAACGCCACCTACCTCGTCGGCGACGTCGACGAGGAGAGCCGCCTGCTGGTCGAGCGGACCCGCGAGTCCCTGAACCGCGCGATCAAGGCGGTCCGGCCGGGCCGGCAGATCAACATCATCGGCCGGGTCATCGAGTCGTACGCGAAGCGCTTCGGGTACGGGGTGGTCCGGGACTTCACCGGCCACGGCATCAACTCGTCGTTCCACTCCGGGCTGATCGTCCCGCACTACGACAGCCCGCACGCGACGACCGTCATCCGGCCCGGCATGACGTTCACGATCGAGCCGATGCTGACGCTCGGGTCGTACGACTACGACATGTGGGACGACGGCTGGACGGTCGTGACGAAGGACCGCAGGCGGACGGCCCAGTTCGAGCACACGCTGGTGGTGACCGAGTCGGGGGCGGAGATCCTCACGCTGCCCTGAGCCGCGCCGTACCGCGCGCCCGCACTCCTTGCGAGAGTGCGGGCTTTCGCGTTTCCCGGGCTGGTCGGCCCGGGTATCGTCGTTACCGACAGACTGTCGGAAAGGTTACCGACAGTACGTCGGATACCTATTGACTTAGGTAAGCCTAACCATAGAAGCTGAGGCCATGGACTCCTTCTCCACCCTCATCCGCACCGCCTCCCACGAGCAGCACGTGGAAGCGGAGACGTCGACGTTCATGAGCGACCTGCTCGGCGGCCGCCTCGGCGTCGACGCGTACGCGCGCTACACCGAGCAGCTGTGGTTCGTCTACGAGGCGCTGGAGGCCGCCGCCGGGCGGCTCGCGTCCGACCCGGTGGCCGGGCCCTTCGTCCAGCCCGAGCTGTACCGGCTGCCCTCCCTGGAGCGGGACCTCGCGCACCTGCGCGGCGAGAAGTGGCGGACGGGCCTGACCCCGCTGCCGGCGACCGAGGAGTACGCGGAGCGGGTGCGGGAGTGCGCGCGGGAGTGGCCCGGCGGGTACATCGCCCACCACTACACGCGCTACCTCGGCGACCTCTCCGGCGGACAGATCATCCGCGACAAGGCCGAGCGGACCTGGGGCTTCACGAAGAAGGGCGACGGCGTCCGCTTCTACGTCTTCGAGGAGATCACCAACCCGGCCGCGTTCAAGCGCGACTACCGGGAGCTGCTGGACGGCGTACGCGCCGACGAGCTGGAGAAGCAGCGGATCGTGGCCGAGTGCAAGCGGGCGTTCGCGCTGAACACGGCGGTCTTCCGGGCGCTGGGCGAGGAGTTCCCGCTGAGCGCGTGACACGCCGTGCGGCCACGCGGGAGGGTGCCGGAGCGGTGAGCCGCCCCGGCACCGTCATGTCAGCAGGTCTCGCGGACGTACGCGCTGTCGTCGGGCGTCACGACGTCGAGGTCCCGCTTGACGATGCTCAGCTCGTCGCCCCAGCCGGAGCAGGCGTTGGCCATGCCTTCGTCGTCGTACTCGATGACGACGACCTTGTCGTCGAACGCCTCGGCGTAGTCACCGCACTCGTCCCACTTGCCGCACTCCTCGGCCACCGCGAAGTCCAGGCCGTTGGCCTCGCGGTTCCCGGCCAGCTCGGAGGCGTTCTTCTGGGCGATGGCGAGGCCCTTCTCGTGCGCGTGCGCCGAGAGGAGCTGGATCATCGCCTGCGCCTGGGAGGCGGTGAGCAGGTCGTCGAAGCGGTCGTAGGTGTCGAGGTTGTCCGGCTCGACGGCCTGGAAGCCCTTGGCGGCGCAGTCGTCGATCCAGCCGTTCACCTTCTCGGCGATGGCCTCGCGGTTGGCCTTGGTGGTGATGTCGAGGATGGCCTCGCCGGCCCACTCGTCGTCGTAGACGACGTTGCCGTCCTCGTCCTTCAGCAGCAGGTTCTTCCACTCGGAGGTGGCGCCGGGCTGCGTCTGGAAGGCGTTGACGTAACAGATGTTGTACAGGCCGTCGACCGGGTCGGCCGTGTGGTCGCGGGAGACGATCCCGACGCCGGACGGCGGGGTGTAGGCCCCGCCGATCTGGTAGTCGAACTCCGCGCCGACGGGCGGGGTCGTGACGGCGGCCGTGGCCGCGGTGGCGCCGAACGGGTTGAGCAGCGCGGCGGCCAGCGCCGTCGTCGCCGCACCGGCGACGATCAGGGTCTTGCGGGAGGTGAGGGAATGACGGCTCATGGGGTGAGCTCCATGGTGTTGCGGGTACGTCCCCGCCTCGGACGCCCGTCGACGGGCTCCTGGCGACTCGGTCCGGACTCTTGGTGGGGGCCAATTACCGGCTGGGCGTACCTCTTGCGCCGAGTGTGGGGTCGGCGATGCCCGAGTAAATCGATCAGCTGTGCCCCCTGTCAACGTTCCAGGTGGACCCGTCCGCCGATCTCCACCCAGCCCTCCGGCTGCGGGGCGGTCAGGATCTGCGATCCCGCGCCCTGCGTGATGTTCAGCGCGCGGCCCAGCCGGTCCGTCAGCAGCAGGGCCGCCGCGCCCGTCGCCTCGTCCTCGTCGATGCCGTCGTCGCGCCCGGGGAAGGCGCGGGCGCGGACGCGTCCGGCCGCCTCGTCCTCCCACGCCCACGCATAAACCCACTCCCCCTTCGGCGGCACCGCGAGGTCGTCGACCTCGGCGGGCGTGGCGTACTGGCGCAGGGTGCGCGGCGGCGCCCACTCCGCCCGTGCCTCGATCCAGCTGAACTCGCCGTCCTGGCGGGCCCCCACCACCCCGGCGGGGGTGATGAGTTCGGGCACGTCGAGGAGCCAGGCGGTGCCGACGCAGGGGTGGCCGGCGAAGGGCAGCCGCAGGGTGGGGGTGTAGATGTCGACGACGCCGCGCTCGGGGTCGTCGACGAACACGGTCTCGCTGAAGCCGAGTTTGGCGGCGAGCGCCTGCCGGTCCGCCCGTTCCGGCAGTACGGAGCCCTCGCGGACGACGCCCAGCTCGTTGCCGTAGCCGCCGTTCGCCGCGCAGAAGACGCGCAGCACGTCGTAGTCAGTCACCAGGGCATTCAAACACCCGGGGGGGGGACCCGGGCCGGGCGGTGCGGGTCCCCCCGGCCGGTCACTGCGCGGCCGTACGGCGCCTGCGGACGGCGACCACGACGCCCGCGCCCGCCGCGACGGCGACC
>NZ_JAVRHI010000136.1:0-12338 GCF_034105845.1 Streptomyces sp. CRN 30
CAGTGTCTCGGACCGGCTGCGGCTCACCCTGCCCGATCACATGGTGCCCGCGGCCGTCGTCACCCTGGACACACTGCCACTGACACCCAACGGGAAACTGGACCGCAAAGCACTCCCGGCACCCGACTACACCCCCACCACTACTTCCACTCGTCTTCCCAGCACCCCGCGCGAGCGGATCATCGCCGGCCTCTTCGCCGAGGTCCTCGGAGTGAACATCGCCCGGGTCGGCAGCGACACGAGCTTCTTCGCTCTCGGTGGGCACTCCCTGCTCGCGATGCGCCTCATCGGCCGTATCCGTGCCGCCCTCGGCGCGCAGTTGCAGCCCAGGGACTTCTTCGAGGCGCCCACCGTGGCCGGGCTCGCCGAGCGGCTGCGCGGGGCGGCGAAGGCACAGGGCGATGTCCTGCTGCCGCTGCACCTGGAGGGGGATCGGGCGCCTGTCTTCTGTGTCCACCCGGCGGGCGGACACAGCTGGGGCTACTACCATCTCAAGGATCATCTGCCGCCGGGCCACCCGCTGTACGGCCTCCAGGCCCGCACCCTGTTGCAGGACGCGGAGCCCCCGGCCACGCTCTCGGTGATGGCCGCGGACTATGTCGAGCAGGTGCGCTCGGTGCAGCCGGAGGGGCCGTATCACCTCGTGGGGTGGTCGTTCGGCGGCCTCGTCGCCTTCGAGATGGCCACTCAGTTGCAGCGGCAGGGCGAGGAGATCGCGCTTCTCGCGCTGCTGGACGCCTTCCCGGCCGCAGCGGGGGACGGCGACGATCCGGTGCCCGCGGACGAGGACGCGATGCTGAGGATGATCGCCGCCAACGCCGGCTACGACCCTGAGACCATCCCCACCGGCGGTGCGAACGAGCCCCTCACGCCGGCTGCGTTGAGCGCGTTCTTCCAGCAGGTCGGTGCGGTGATGGCCCACCTGACGGCGGACGACCTCCGTACGTTCGCGCACACGCTGCGGCACAACGCCGGCATCGGAGCGGCGTTCATGCCGGCCGTGTTCCGCGGCGACCTGCACCTGCTGACGGCGGCGCTGGGCCGGGACGGTGCCCGGACCGCCCCCGGCAGGGGACACGACGCCTGGACGGCGCACGTCACCGGACGGGTCGACGAACACCGAGTGCCGTGCACCCACGACGACATGTTGATGCCGCACATCCTGGAGTCGGTGGGCGGAATCCTCTCCCGCGCCCTTCGGGACCAGAACCCCTGAGCAAGCCCCCTCTCACCAAGCCCCTGTCCATCACGCAGTCGAGGAGCCCGGCATGACGAACCCCTTCGAGAACCCGGACGGCACGTACATGGTGCTCGTCAACGACGAGAACCAGCATTCGCTCTGGCCGGTCTCCGTGAACGTGCCCGCGGGCTGGACCGTCGCGCACCCGAGCGACACGCGCGAGGCATGCCTGCGCTTCATCGAGGAGAACTGGACCGACATGCGCCCGCGCAGCCTCGCGCAGCGCATGGCCGACAAGTAAGGAGATGGGGAGGAGCGTGCGGTCCCCGATCCCCCGTTCCGCTGCCGGCTACGACCGTGCGCGGCACGGCATCCACAATCTGCGCCGCGCCGAGGTCATAGCCGACCCCCGGCTCTACTGGGAGGCGATCTCCGAGCTTCCGCCCGTCTTCTACGACGAGGTGGGAGGCGTCTGGGTCTGCTCCGGGTATGCGGAGTCGGTCGAGATCCTCGCCAACCACCGGGTGTTCTCCTCCGCACGCCATCACACCCCGGACGACCTGGCGGCACGCGGCATGAGCGGCATCGTGCCGACCGCGGAGATGCTGTCCGCGCAGTTCCTCTTCAACGATCCGCCCGAGCACACCCGGATCAGGAACGCCCTCCGCGGTGAGTTCTCACCGGCCAGCATGGGCAGGCACGACCCGGTTCTGCGGGCGATCGCCGGCGAGGTACTGGCCACGCTGCCCGACGCCGGAACCATCGACCTGGTGGCGGACTTCGCGGAACGGCTGCCCGAGCACCTGATGACCCACCTGCTCGGCATGGCGGGCCGCGGTGCGGAACTCACCGAGTGGGCCGACTCCTACGAGCGGCTGCTGAGCAGTGTCTCCACCTTCCCGAGCCGGGCCGACCTGGAGACGGTCCCGCTCCTGGAGAAGGCGCTCGCCGGGTTGAGCGGGCTGGCCGCCGATCGCCTCGCGGCGCCCGGCGACGACCTCGTGACCACCCTGGCGACGGCTCTGCGGGACGACTTCGAGGCCGAGGCCGGTCCCTCGAAGGAACCGCCCGCCGAACTGCTCCACCTCGTCGCCGCCAACGCGCTGGTCCTCGTCGCCGGCGGCTATCAGACCCTGACGCACCTCGTCTCCACCGGACTGCTGTTGCTCGCCGAGAACCCGGAGCAGCTGCGGCGGCTGCGGCAGGACCCCGCGCTCATCGACTCCGCCGTGGCCGAGACACTGCGGATCGACGGGTCGAGCCAGTACGTGGGCCGGCATGCCGTGCGTGACATCGAGATCGGTGGGGCACGCCTCAAGGGCGGGGACGGAGTTCTCGTCCTGCTCGCCGCGGCCAACCTGGACCCTCGCAAGTTCACCGACCCCACCGCCTTCGACATAGCGCGCAGCGAGGGCCGCCACCTCGGATTCGGCTCCGGCCCGCACTACTGCCTCGGTGCGCCGTTCGCCGAACGCCTGGCGCGCTGGGCGATTCTCGGCTTCGTCGAGCGCTACCGGCGGTTCGGGCTGTCGTCGGCGGACCCGCAGCCGGTGGAATGGGGACCTCACTGCAACACCCGTTCCCGGCACCGGGCGGCGGTGTGGGTCGGCCGTACGCCGGACGACGCGGTGCCGGAGGCCAAGACGGTCAGCGATCTCGAACGGCACCAGATCATCACCGAGTGGAACGACACCGGCGCCGACGACGGCGCCGCCCAGGTCTGCTGGCAGCTGCTCTTCGAGGAGCGGGCCAGACTGACGCCGGACAGCCCGGCGGTCGAGGACGAGGGCGTCGTCTACTCGTACGCGGACATCGACGCATGGGCCAACGGGGCCGCTCACCGGCTGCGTGACCTGGGCGTGGAGCCGGAGACGGTCGTCGCGATCAGCATGGAGCGGTCCGTGCGGCTCGTCGTCGCCGTCCTCGCCGTGGCCAAGGCGGGGGGCGCCTTTCTGCTCGCCGCCGCCGACTGCCCAGGCGAGCGCCTGAGAACCATGCTGGAGCAGACGTCCGCCCGGCTCGTCGTCGCCGACGACGCCACCGGTGACCGAATAGCGGCTCTGGGTGTCCGGGCCGACGTGGTGCGACTCGATCCGGCGGTACGGGCCTCAGCCGCGCCGATCACCGGCGTCGCGCCGGGCAACACCGCCTACGTCGTGTTCACCAGCGGTACCACCGGCCGGCCGAAGGCCATCGCCAACAGCCATGAGGCGCTGTCGAACCTGCACATCGCCCAGCGCGAGGTGTTCCGTATCCGGCCGCGGGACCGGGTGTTGCAGTTCCTGTCGCTGAACTTCGACGGCTGCGTCTCCGAAGTCGTCCTCGCCCTGCTGTGCGGGGCGACGCTCGTCGTCGCGCGGACCGCGCATCTGACCCCCGGCCCTCCGCTCCTGCGGCTGCTGCGCGAGCGACGGGTGAGCGTCGCCATCATGACGCCGTCGGTGTGGTCGGTGCTCCCGCACGATCCGCTGCCCGACTTGCGCATCGCGGCCTTCGCGGGCGAGCGGCTGCCCGGCGCCCTGGTCCGCCGCTGGACGTCGCCGGGCCGCAGGCTCCTCAACCTGTACGGGCCTGCCGAAGCGGCGGTCTGGTCCACCTGGCACGAGTGCGCCGGTGCGGACGACCCGCCGATCGGGCGTCCGGTCGCGGGCAAGCGTGTCTACGTCCTGGACGACGGACAACGGCTGCTGCCGCCCGGAATCCCGGGCGAGCTGTACATCGCCGGTATCGGGGTCGGCCGCTATCTGGGGCGCCCTGACCTCATGGCCGACTCGTTCGTGCCCGATCCTTTCGCGGGGCGGGCCGGACGGTTGATGTACCGGAGCGGTGACCAGTGCGTCTGGCGGGAGGACGGCCTCCTGGAGTACGTCGGCCGCCGCGACCGCCAGGTGAAGATCCGGGGGCAGCGCGTCGAGCTGGACGAGGTGGAGCGCGTGCTGGAGAAGGCACCCGGCGTGGCCTCCTGCCACGCTGTCGAGCGTGACAACAGGCTGCACGCCTACGTCGTACCCGAGCGGTCCGGTTCCTGGGACGAGCCGGCGGTACGTCGCCACCTGGCCGAGCGTCTGCACCTCGGCATGATCCCGGCGACGTTCACCGTCACGGACCGGCTGCCGCTCACCTCGAACGGGAAGGTGGGGGAGAAGCCCGAGACGGTGACGCCCGGGAACGGAGTTCCGGTACCGGCCCCGGCTCTGGTACGCGCGGTACCCGCCGTATCCGTACCCGCCGTGTCCGTACCCGCCGCACCCGTGCCGGACCCCGGCGGAAAGGCCACCCGCATCACATGGGAGCTGGCCCAGCTGTTCTCGTCGTGCCTGCGCGTGCCGCAGGTCCGCGTGAAGCTGGACACCGACTTCTTCTCCGCGGGCGGCGACTCGCTGGCCATGGCCGAGTTCATGGCGGCCGCCGAGGAACGCTTCGGCGTGGTCCTCGACGTACAGCGACTGCTCGACCAGCCGACCCTGGCCGGGTTGGTACGGCTCGTGAGCGAGGGGCGAGAGGCTCAGTGAACGGCAGAGCGATACGGACCGGCACCGATCAGGCGCGACCGGTGGTCGGTGTGATGGAAGACGGGACGGGCGCGGACGCCCGGCCCGTGATGATCGTGCACGGTACCCTCGACCGCAGCGACGCGTTCCGCCGGGTCGCCGACCACCTGCGAAACCGTCCGGTCCTCGGCTACGACCGGCGCGGCTGGGGCAGATCCCGAGCGCTCGGAGGCGCGGACGTCGACCACCAGGTGCACGTGCGCGACCTTCGCGCGGCCCTGGCCGAACTGGACGTGACGCCGCTCGTGCTCGGCCACAGTTACGGCGCCCTGGTGGCGATGGCCGCCGCCGCCGCGGACCCGTCGTGTGTCGCCGGGATCGTCGCCGTCGAACCCCCGGTGCGCTGGCTGCCCTGGTGGCCCGCCGAGGACCCTTGGGAACAGGCCGTGCGCGGCGCCGCGGAGGGTGGGCCGGAGCAGGCGGCACGGGCCATGCTCGCCGAGGTCCTGGGGCCGGCGGGCCGGCTGCACGTGGCACGCGCGCGGCCGTCCGACCTGGCCGCGGACGGGACGGCCCTCATCGCCGAGATGACGGACCCCGCCGTCGACGTCCCGAGCTTCGACCCGGTGACGTTTCCCGTCCCTACCGTGGTGGCGGCCGGTTCCCGGTCGGCCACGCACCACAGGGTCGTGGCACAGCGGCTCGCCGAGCTTCTGCCGCACGGCCGGTTCGCCGAGATCTCCGGCGCGGGTCACGCCTCGCACGTCAGCCATGCGCGGGAGCTGGCCCGACTGGTGGAAGAAATCGACGTGATCGAGGAGCAGGACCGATGATGCCCAGTGCGCTTGAGAACGCCGTCTACGGACTCGTCTCCACCCCGGTGCTCCACAGCGCCGTCAGACACGGGGTGTTCGCCCGCCTCATCGAGGACGGCCCGGACACCGTCGAGTGCCTCGCCGAGCGCCTCGGCATCGACCAGGACACCCTGGAGCGCATGCTGCTGGTCATGACCTCCCTCGGCGTCGTGGAACGCGCGGCGGGCGGGAAGTACTCGGTGACCGCTGACGCGGCGCCGTTCCTCGACCGTCGCGGCCCCCGGTACCTGGGCGGCTTCATCGAGCACCTCACGCTGGAGACCTCGGGCCGCCTCGGCCGCCTGGACACCTACCTCTCCGAGGGCAAGCCGGCCACGGAGGCGTCCCCGTTCGACGACGTGTACCGCGACACCGAGTCGCTGCGGGCCTTCATGCGCGCCATGTGGGACTTGAGCTTCGGCATGTCGCAGGAACTCGCCGCCCTGGCCGGCATGGCGGGGACGACGCATCTGGTGGACGTCGGCGGGGCCACCGGCCCGTTCGCCGTGGCGGCGCTGCTCGACGCCCCGGCCCTGCGGGCCACCGTCTTCGACATGCCGATGGTCGGCCCCCTGATCGGCGAGGACGCCCAGGCACAACCGGTTGCCGACCGCCTCGGCTTCGTCGGCGGCGACTTCTTCACGGACGAACTCCCGCACGGCGACTGCCTCGCCTTCGGGTACATCCTCTCCGACTGGGACGACGCCACCTGCGTCATGCTGCTGGAGAAGGCGTACCGGGCGTGTGAGGGGCCCGGCCGGGTCCTCATCATGGACCGCCTCTTCGAGGACGACCACAGCGGTCCGCTGGCCACCGCCGCGATGAACCTGGTGATGCACATCGAGATGGCCGGGAAGCACCGTACGGGCGCCGAGTTCATCGCCCTGCTGGAGCGGGCCGGATTCGCCGACTGCGAGGTGCGCAGGGCCGGCGGCGAGAAGCACTTGGTGATCGGCCACAAGAGGTAGTCGCCATGGTGGGCGCAGTCCCACGGATGAACAACACGTCATGCAGCAGAACGGAGCTTCCTCGATGAACGGCACGCCACACCACGGGCTCGAACTCCTCACCGGCCAGAGGAGCTGACCCGACATGACCGGGCCCGTCGACCTCACCGCCTCCGTCAACCACACCCCGCTCGTCGACACGCGACTGCTGTCCGCCGACGACTCCGAGGCCCGCGCCACCCACCGTGTCTACGAGCACCTGATCGGCATGTGGGCGCCCGGAGTCATCGAGGCCGCCCAGGACCTCGGCGTGTTCACCGCTCTCGGTGCCGGCCCGCGCACCGCCGCTCACCTCGCCGAGACCCTCGGCACCGATCTGCGTGCCACCCGCGTACTGCTGGACGGACTGCACGCCTATGACATCCTCCGGCGCGAGCGGGGCGCCGACGGCCAGGCCGTCTACACCTTGCCGGCCGCCATGCGCGGCGTCTTCGCGAACGACGGTCTGTTCAGTCTGGCCGGGAAGATCACCCACGACCGGAACATCGCCTGGCACGCATGGCGTCACCTCGCTGACAACGTGCGCGACGGCGCCCGCGGTGCTCTCGGCGGCGCCCAGGTCAACCAGATATCCGAGGAGGACTACGCCGCCCTGGCCCGCGGCATCAACTTCTGGGCCCCGCCGGTCGTCGCCGTGCTCGCCGCGGCCCTGCGCGAGCACGGCTGGGGCCAGGACGCCGAGGCCACCCTGCTGGACGTCGGCTGCGGCACCGGCATCTACAGCCATCTGCTCCTGGAAGCGTTCCCGCGGCTGAGGGCGCGGGGCCTCGACGCCCCGAGGATCATCGAGATCGCCGTCGCACAGGCCGAACGGCTCGGCGTCGCCGACCGGTTCGAGCCGCTCACCGCCGACTTCTGGGCCGACGGCTGGGGCAGCTGCGCCGACCTCGCCCTGTTCGTCAACATCTTCCACCTGCAGACACCCGAGTCGGCACACGAACTGCTGCTGAAGTCCGCCAAGGTGCTCACCGGCGGCGGCCTCATCGCGATCGTCGACCACATCGTCGACGAGGACGCCGGCGGCGCCAACAACCAGAACCGGTTCTCCCGGCTGTTCGCGGCGTCCATGCTGGCCACCGGCGGCGGCGACGCCTACACGGTCCAGGACTACGACCAGTGGCTCGCCGACGCGGGGCTGCGCCGCACGGCCCTGCTGGACACACCGATGCACCGGGTACTGCTCGCGGGCCGGGCCTGACCGCACGTGGGTGGCACGGCCGTCAGGCGCGCGACGGCCGGGAGGCGTCTGCGTGCACCGCCGACGTCCACGGATTCACAGGGTCACGACAGCTTCGGAACAGACGATGAGGGGATGCAGAGACAAGGTGTCACCCCCGACCCCCTCGTCCGCGTCCTCATCGTCGACGACGAGCCGGAGCTGTCGGCGCTGCTGTCCGCCGCCGTCACCGACAACGGCTGGCGGCCGTACGTCGCCGGCGGTGGGCACAAGGCCGTCCGTCTCGCACGGGAGTGCGCGCCGCACGCCGTCGTCCTGGACTGGATGCTCCCCGACCTCGACGGCCTGGACGTACTGCGCCGACTGCGCTCGGAGCGCGCGGAGTTACCCATCCTCATGCTCACCGCCCGGGACGCCCTCGCCCACCGGCTGGACGGACTGTCGGCGGGAGCCGACGACTACGTGACGAAGCCGTTCGCCCTGGAGGAGGTGGTGCTGCGGCTACGCGGGCTGCTGCGCCGCGCGGGCACCGGCACCGGCACCGGTGACGCCGACGGCGGGACCGGTGGGCGCGAACGCGTCCGGCGGCTGGGCGACCTGGTGCTGTCCGAGGGCAGCCGGGAGGCGTGGCGCGGTGGCACGCCCGTCAGACTGACCACCAAGGAGTTCGACCTGCTGTGGTTCCTCATGGGCAGCCCCCGGCAGGTGTTCAGCAAGGCGCAGCTCCTCGACCACATCTGGAACAGCTCGTTCGACGGCGAGGGCAACCTGATCGAGGTGTACGTCTACAGTCTGCGGTCGAAGATCGACAAGGGGCGGGCGCCGATGCTGCACACTGTGCGGGGGCTCGGCTACACTCTCCGGCCGACGGCGGGGGCCGGACATGCCGTGGCGCCGTGACCGGCACGCATCGGGGTCTCGTCCGCATGACCGGCACGCACCATGGCCGCGGCACCGAGGCCGGTCCCTGCGGACGCAACTGGTCGTCTTCCTCTCCGTGATGCTCGTCCTCGTCTGCGGCACCACGGCCGCCGCCACCGCGATGGTTCAGCGCGACTTCCTCATGCGGGACCTGGACGAGCGGGTCACCGAAGCCGCCGAGCGCTGCCAGTGGGCCCTCGACCAGTACGCGGGCGACCTCCGCAACCTGGGCTTCCTCAAGATCGGCGGGCAGACCGCCGGGACCCTCGCGGCCCGGCTCGACCGGGACGGCCACGTCGTCGCCGCCGCGGTGGTCACGGACGCGGGACACCAGCGGTCCCTCTCCACCGCGCAGCGCACCGCCCTGGAGGAGGTCCCCGCGGACGGCGCGCGGCACACCCTGGCGGTCCCCGGCTTCGGCGACTACCGGCTCGTCGTGCTCGGGGACGGGGAGGTGCCCGTGCTCGCCGGTCTCCCCACCGCCGACGTGGAGCGCATGAACCACGCCCTCATGGCGGTCGAGGCGGTGATCGCCGTAGTCGGACTCACCCTCTCCGGCACCGTGTGCGCGGTCGTCGTCCGGCGCAGACTGCGGCCGCTGCGCCGGGTCGCCGCCACCGCCGCCGAGGCGACCCGGATTCCACTGGACCGCGGCGAGGTCACCGGCCTGTGCCGGGTGCCCGCCGAGGACACCGACCCGCGCACGGAGACCGGCCAGGTCGGCCTCGCCCTCAACCGGCTCATCGAGCACGTGGAGAAGTCCCTCGTCGAACGCCGGCACACGGAGGAGCGGATGCGGCGCCTCCTCGCCGACGCCAGCCATGAACTGCGTACCCCGCTCGCCTCGATCGCCGGCTACGCCCAGCTCATGGCCGGCGGGACCGGACAGGTCACAGCCGAACGCGCCTGGGAGCGGATCACCGCGCAGTCGGCGCGCATGACCGGACTGGTGGACGACCTGCTGCTTCTCGCCCATCTCGACGAGGGCCGGCCGCTGGAGCTGGCCGAGGTGAACGTCGCGACCCTGGTCGCCGAGTCCGTCTGGGACGCCCGCGCCGCCGGCGGCGACCGGTCGTGGCAGGTGTTCCTGCGCCTCGACGCCTCCGTGAGCGTCGTCGGCGACCACGCCCGGCTCCAGCAGGTCCTCGCCAACCTGCTGGGCAACGCCCGCGCGCACACCCCCGCCGGTACGCGGATCACCGTGACGGCGTGGACCACGGACACCCACTGCCTGATCCGGGTCCACGACGACGGTCCCGGCATTCCCGGCGCGCTCCTTCCCCAGGTCTTCGAACGCTTCACCCGCGCCGACGCCTCCCGGTCCCGCAGCGCCGCCGACCGGACGGGCGGCGCCGGTCTGGGGCTCGCCATCGCCGCGGCCATCACCCGGGCGCACGGCGGCCGGCTCGACGCGCGCAGCGTGCCGGGCGACACCGAGTTCACCGTGTCGCTGCCCCTGGACGCTCCACAGACGTGCTGGTCACAAGGGTGCGGGCGGGAGCCGGTGGGCACCGGGGACACCGGACAGCACTCCGTTTCAGTTTCGTTTCAGGTAGGTCCACGAAAGTGAGTCGCCGTCGGCCGGTCACCGGTGACCGGCCCCCGCGAAGGGAGTGGACGGCGATGACTCAGGAAGACCCGAAGCAGGAGAGGGGCTCCGCCTCCCGGCGACAGGTGCTCGTGGCCGGCGGCGCCGCGGTGGCCGTGGCCGGCACCGGGAGCGTCCTGGCCTCCACCGCCCTCGCCGACGAGCAGCAGGCCCGGCCGCGGGAGGCGACGACCGGCGGCGGCGAGTCCTGCTACCGGCTCAGCTCGGAGGCGATCGAGGGGCCCTACTACATCGACGCCGACAAGATCCGCACGGACGTCACCGAGGACCGGGAGGGCGTCCCCCTGACCCTCACCGTCAAGGTCATCGACTCCGAGACCTGCGAGCCCGTACGGAACGCGGCCGTCGACATCTGGCACTGCGACGCGCTGGGCGTCTACTCCGGCTACGAGTCCGTCGGCTCGACCCTGCCGGGCGGCCCCGCGCCCACCGGCGACCCCACCGGCACGCCCACCGACCTGCCGCCGGGCGGCGGCGGTGGCATGCACCAGGAACCCACGGACGACGAGCGCTACCTGCGCGGGACCTGGCGCACCGACCACCGGGGCACGGCGCGGTTCACCACCGTCTTCCCGGGGTGGTACCAGGGCCGGGCCGTGCACATCCACACCAAGGTGCACGTGGACGGAGCCTGGACGAAGGACGGCTACGAGGGCGGACACACCTGCCACACCGGCCAGTTCTACTTCGAGGAGGAGGCCGTCCTCGCCGTCGCCGAGCTGGAGCCGTACGCCACCAGCACCGTGACCCGCGTGACCCTCACCGAAGACATGATCTACGACCAGAGCGGTGCCACCGGCGGCCTGCTCGCCCTGCGCTACCACAAGAAACGCGTCGCGAAGGGGGTCCACGCGTCGATCACGGTCGGTGTGGACCCGGAGGCCACCCACGACGGCGACGACGCCCCGATGCCCGGCGCGCCCTCGCCGTCGGCATCGGCATCGGCGTCGACGTCGGCAGCGCCGTCGACGCCGGCCTCGTAGGTCCGCGGTCCCGGCAGGCCGCCATGACCGACCGTCGCGACGCCGAACTCGCGGAGAGCGCCGTGTCCGCCCTGACGGCACAGCTGTCCCTGGCCCCCAAGCCCGGACTGCCCGACCCCCGTGACCTCGCTGCGCCCGCCACCCGCACGGATCACCGGGCGCTGCGCTGGTCGGCCAAGGCCCTGCTCCCCGGCCTCACCGCGATGGCCGCCGCCGCCCGCCGCACCGGCCGGCCCACCGCCCCGCTCCGCGCGGAACTCGGGGCGATCGGCCGGTGCGCCGAGCACTCGCTCCGGCTGGCGGGCGGCGGTCACCGGGGCGCCCTGTGGACCCTCGGCCTGCTGGTCGCGGGCGCCGCGCTCGATCCGTCCGCGACGGGCGACGACGTCGCCGCGGCCGCCGGGCGGATCGTCCGGCACTCCGACTCCGGCGCGCCCCGCAGGGCCACACGGGGCTCGGCGATGTCCGTCAAGTACGGCGCGGCCGGCGCACGCGGCGAGGCACGCGCCGGCTTCCCCCATGTGCGCGGCGCACTCCGGGCGCTGGCCGCGTCCCGGCAGGCGGGCGTCCCCGAGGAACGGGCCCGCCTCGACGCCCTCCTGACCGTGATGTCGACCCTCCGCGACAGCGAACTGCTCCACGTCGCCGGGCCGCACGGCCTGCGCCACGTGCACGACGGCGCCCGCGCCGTCCTGGAGGCGGGCGGCACCGCGACCGCCGCCGGCGACGAGGCACTCACCGCCCTCGACGCCGACCTCACCGCACGCGGCTGGAGCCCCCGGGGCAGCGCGGGCCTGCTCGCCGGAGCGCTCTTCCTGGACACCCTGCCCGCCCCGCCCCGCCGGCTCACCCCGTGACCCCCGCCCGCGCCAGGCACCTCGCCAGGTCCGAGCGGGAGCGGACGCCCAGTTTGCGGTAGACGCGGGTCAGGTGGGACTCGATGGTCTTGCGGGAGAGGAACAGGGACGCGGCGGCCTCGCCGTTGCTGAGGCCCTCGCCGATGGCGCGGGCCACCTGCAGCTCCTGCGGGGTGAGCAGGGCGAGCGGCGGCGTCCCCGTGTTGTGCGGACCGCGGTGGCCGGCTGCCGCGACCTCCCCCCGGGCGCGCAGCGCCCA
>NZ_JAVRHI010000137.1:0-8413 GCF_034105845.1 Streptomyces sp. CRN 30
GCCCCCGCCCCACCGCCCCCACCCACCTGGGGCCCCGCCCGCCCACCTACGACGGGGAGCCGGGCGCGCTGCCGGCCGCCGACCCGGACGACCTCGACGACCTCGTCGCGGACACCGTGCTGGACGGGGCGCGGTACGGGACGTACACCCTGCGGGCGGCCTCGGTGCGCGGGGACTCGGCCCGGTTCCGGGGCGAGCCGCGCCGGGAGTCGCTGCTCACCGCCCGGTTCGGCAGCGGCGAGCAGGCACTCGTCCTGGTCGCGGTGGCGACCGGAGCCCGCTCCGTCCCGGGCGCGCACCGGGCGGCGGCCGAGGCGTGCCGGTGGATCGGGCGGGCCGTGGGCCGGCACCACGCCCGGCTCGCCGAGGACATCCGCGAGGCCCGGCGCGGCGACCTCAAGTCCGGCCTGCACCGGCTCACCGACCGCAGCCTCGGCAGGCTGCGGGCCAGCGCCGTCGAACAGGGCTTCGACCCGGAGGAGTACACGGCCGGCCTCCGCTGCCTGCTGCTCCCGGGGGACCCGGAGTGCCGTACCCGCGTGTTCTTCGGCATGGGCGCCGGCGGGCTGTTCCGGCTGCGGGACGAGGAGTGGCAGGACATAGAGCCGCGGATCGCCGAGGCGGCGGCGGGCGAGCCGGTGATGGGCTTCGGTTCGCTGCCGCCCGGGACGCCCCGGGGCGACCGCCTGACCATGGACCTCGGCATCGCGACGCCGCCGAGCCCGTACTCCGCCCACCTCCCGGCAGGGGACCACCCGGCGGGGGGCGGGACGTCCTCCCGAGAGCCCTTCCGCTTCCGGGCCTCCGTCGCCCGCCCGGGCGACACGCTCCTGCTGTGCGGCGCGGGCCTCGCCGACCCGCTGCGCGGCGAACCCCGGCTCGCCGCGCACCTCGCGGACCGCTGGGCGGGCGCGAAGCCGCCGGATCCGGCCGTCTTCCTCGCCGACGCACAGGTGCGGGTGAAGGGGTACGCCGACGACCGGACGGCCGTCGCCGTCTGGGAGGCATGAGCGACCCGCGTGTGCCTTCATGGACCCGGAGGGATCCGCGGGTTCCGCGGGATCCGCGAGGGATCTTCAGGAGACCGAAGGGCACACGAGAGCCATGGCCAAGCAGAATGTAGCGGAGCAGTTCGTCGACATCCTCGTCCGTGCCGGAGTCGAGCGCCTCTACGGCGTCGTCGGCGACAGCCTCAACCCGGTCGTCGACGCCGTCCGCCGCCACTCCGACATCGACTGGGTCCACGTCCGCCACGAGGAGACCGCCGCCTTCGCCGCCAGTGCGGAGGCGCAGATCACCGGGAAGCTGGCCGCGTGCGCGGGCTCCTGCGGCCCGGGCAACCTCCACCTCATCAACGGGCTGTACGACGCCCACCGCTCCATGGCACCGGTCCTCGCCCTCGCCTCCCAGATCCCCTCCAGCGAGATCGGCCTCGGCTACTTCCAGGAGACCCACCCGGACCGGCTGTTCGCCGAGTGCAGCCACTACAGCGAACTGATCTCCAGCCCGAAGCAGATGCCGCGGCTGCTGAACACCGCCGTCCAGCACGCCGTCGGGCAGTCCGGCGTCAGCGTGGTCTCGCTCCCCGGTGACATCGCGGGCGAGCCGGCCCCGGAGAAGGCCGCCGACACCGCCCTCGTCACCTCCCGGCCCACCGTCCGTCCCGGCGACGCGGAGATCGACCGGCTGGTCGAGATGATCGACGAGGCGGGCAAGGTCACCCTCTTCTGCGGCGCGGGCACGGCGGGCGCGCACGCCGAGGTGATGGAGTTCGCGGGGAAGGTGAAGTCGCCGGTCGGGCACGCCCTGCGCGGCAAGGAGTGGATCCAGTACGACAACCCCTACGACGTCGGCATGAGCGGCCTCCTCGGCTACGGCGCCGCCTACGAGGCCACCCACGAGTGCGACCTGCTGATCCTGCTGGGCACCGACTTCCCGTACAACGCCTTCCTCCCCGACGACGTCCGCATCGTGCAGATCGACGTACGCCCGGAGGTCCTCGGCCGGCGCTCCCGGCTGGACCTCGCGGTGTGGGGCGACGTGAAGGAGACGCTGCGCTGCCTCACCCCGCGGGTGAAGGCCAAGAAGAGCCGCAAGTTCCTCGACAAGATGCTCAAGAAGCACGCGGACGCGCTGGAGGGCGTCGTCAAGGCGTACACGCGGAAGGTGGAGAAGCACACCCCCATCCACCCCGAGTACGTGGCGTCCGTCCTCGACGAGGTCGCCGCCGACGACGCGGTCTTCACCGTCGACACCGGCATGTGCAACGTCTGGGCCGCGCGCTACATCTCGCCCAACGGCAGGCGCCGTGTCATCGGTTCCTTCTCGCACGGCTCCATGGCGAACGCGCTGCCGATGGCGATCGGCGCCCAGTTCACCGACCGCAAGAGGCAGGTCGTGTCGATGTCCGGCGACGGCGGGTTCTCGATGCTGATGGGCGACTTCCTGACGCTCGTGCAGTACGACCTGCCGGTCAAGGTCGTGCTGTTCAACAACTCCTCGCTCGGCATGGTCGAGCTGGAGATGCTGGTCGCCGGGCTCCCCTCGCACGGCACCGCCAACACCAACCCCGACTTCGCCGCCGTGGCCCGTGCCTGCGGGGCGTACGGCGTCCGCGTGGAGAAGCCGAAGGAACTGGCCGGCGCCCTGAAGGAGGCCTTCCGGCACAAGGGCCCGGCGCTCGTCGACATCGTCACCGACCCCAACGCCCTGTCCATCCCCCCGAAGATCAGTACGGACATGGTGACCGGGTTCGCGCTGTCCGCGTCGAAGATCGTGCTGGACGGCGGCGTCGGCCGGATGCTCCAGATGGCCCGCTCCAACCTGCGGAACGTGCCGAGGCCCTGAGGGCCTGTGTCATGTACCCGGCCGGGCGGGTCTCCTCCGTGGTACGGCGCGGAGCCGTGCCCCGCGCCTGGCTGACCCACCTCGTGGGAGGCGCTCACCGGCCGGCCTGGCCCCCGGGGCCTGGTCGGGTACGGCCGGAGCGGCAGACGTGCCTGGACGTGGGGAACCCGAGGGCGCGGTCGGCGCGGTGGCCCGGCGATACCCGTAATGCCCCGTTCGACCCCGTTCGTCATCGCTCTACCGGCAGGTGGGACCGCTTCCACGTCGAGCGGCCGTTCGGCTTGACGGAGTGCGTTCGAACGCCTACGCGGAGTGGTTGAGCATTCAGCATGACTGCCGTGTTCCACGCCCGGGCATGGATCTCGTGAACGTGTTCGAGCAGGAGGGATTCGGCATCGGCGTGCGGGCGGGGGTCATGAAGAGGCAGGCACGAGGGGGTGGTTCCATGGGGGTCGGAACCTCTTCGGCGGAGAAGGTGGAGGCAGCGGCCGACAAGGCACCGGACCGGCCCGGGACGGGGCGGCTCCGGCGCAGGCTGGCCCAGGCGGACCTGCGTGCGGTCGCCGAGGCCCGGCGGGCGCTCAGAGAGCTGCTCGGCACCTGGGGGAAGCCCGGCAGGTCGGATGTGGCCGAGCTGCTGACCAGCGAGCTCGTCACCAACGCACTGATCCACACCGACCACGACGCCGTACTGACGGCGACCGTCACCCCGCACGGACTGCGCGTGGAGGTACGGGACTTCGTGGCGCGCAGGCCCCGGCTGCGCGTACCGGACGCCGACTGCGACACGCACGGCAGGGGATTGTTCCTGGTCCAGTCCCTCGCGGACGCGTGGGGCGTGCGGAGCCACGGGGTGGGCAAGGCGGTGTGGTTCGAACTGGACGCGGACGCGGTCTGACCGCGACGGGGGGTACGGGACGGGGGCGCGGCCTGCGAGCCGCGCCCCCGTCCCCTGCGTTCCTGTCTAGCCGAACTGCTGCTCGAGGTCCTTGAGCTTGCGCTCCAGGGAGTCCAGTCGCGGCAGGGCCTGTGTGTCGTCCTCCGCGGTGAGGTCAACGGTCCTCTGCTGGTCCGAACCGCTGCGGACGGGCTGCAACGAGGGTCGGGTACGTGAGGGCAGCTGCTCCGCGGATATGGCAGGCTCCGAGGTGGCGGGCGCGGGGGCGCGCTCGACGGTCGCCACCTCCACCTGCCGGCCCTGCTGGCCGCGGCCGAGCACCCCGCGGTGACCGCGGCTGATCGCCTTCAGCTGGGCACGGTCCAGCTTCTCCTGGTCGCGGCGGCGCTGCCGCTCCTGCTCCTTCTTGCGCTTCTCGTCGCGCACCTCGTCGACGGCCTCGTCCAGGCTGCGCACACCCTCCAGCAGCATGAGCGACCATGCCTTGTAGGTCTCCCGCGGTGCCCGTATCCAGCGGACGACACGGATCTGCGGCAGCGGGCGCGGGATGAGGCCCTGCTCGCGCAGTGCGGCACGGCGGGTCTGCTTGAGCGCGCGGTCGAACAGCACGGCCGCGGAGAGGGACATGCCGGCGAAGAAGTGCTGGGCGCCCTCGTGACCGAGACCGGTGGGCGCGTGCACCCAGTTGAACCAGGCGGCCGCGCCCGCGAACGTCCACACGAGTATCCGGGAGCCGAGCGCCGCGTCACCGTGGCTGGCCTCACGCACCGCGAGCACCGAGCAGAACATGGCGGCGCCGTCCAGGCCGAAGGGGACCAGGTACTCCCATCCGCCGGACAGGTTCAGGTTCTGCCGGCCGAAGCCGACCAGTCCGTGGAAGGAGAGCGCGGCCGCGACCGCGGCACAGCAGAAGAGAAGGACGTAGGAGGCCGTGCCGTATATGGCCTCCTTGCGCCGGCGGCGCTCCTCGCTGCGCTCCCAGGAGTCCTCGGTCTTCGCGTGCTCCCCGGACTTCCTGCCGCGCGCCAGCACCGCCACCGCCGCCAGCAGCCCCAGGAGCAGTACGGCGCCCGGAAGCAGCCAATTCAGCGATATGTCGGTCAATCTCATCACGGGTCCCTTGCATTGGGATAGGGCGTAACGCCCGCCATAGTGGACCAATCCCCGCGGGCCTCAGGGGGGTTTCGGGGCAAGAGGCCGCCAAGGGAGGGCAAGGGGATGCGCCAGGCGGCAATCTGCTCGAACTGCCGCGCGAGGGCCGGGAGTTGAGTGCGAATAAGACTACCCGTACGGGTGGTTCCTGGGAAAGTTCCCGTGACGGGTGAGCAAGTTGTGAAGCATTTGTAACCCGCGAGTAGCCCGCATCGCGCGATGATCTTACGGGACCCGCGCGCGCGGGATGACCCGAGGTGACCCGAGGCCGCCCGGCCGCAAGTGACGTGCCGTCAGCCCGCCGCGCGAGCCGTCAGCTTGGCGACGCGGTCGGTGTCGCAGGTGCGCGGGCAGGTGGCGCAGGTGTCCTCGGGGCGCAGCGTGTAGAACATGCAGCAACTGGCCCGGTCGCGGGTGGGCAGCGACTCGCCGTTCGGCCCGGTGAGGTCGCGGAAGGCCGCGGAGCCCACGTACGGCCGGGTCGCGCCCGGCAGCAGCAGCTCCAGCTCCCGCTTGGCGCGCTCCTCCTCGCCGAGGAGGTGGGCGAGGTACCAGAGGCCCTCGACGATCTCGTCGGTCGCCAGCGCCCACAGGGCGCGTCCGCGGCGCCGCATGCGCGGGCCGAAGCCGCCGAGCAGCGGTTCCAGGTGTTCGGCGACGGCCGCCCGCACCTCGGCCCGCAGCGCGTCCTCGTCCGGCACGACGCGCGCGCCGGGCAGGCCGGCCGCCGGGTCGTCCGGCAGACAGGCGAACGTGCCGGTGCGCACGGCCAGCCGGCCCTCCCCGCGGTGGAAGGCGACGTCCTCGACGGGGAAGCGCGGCACCCGGCGCACCAGGAACCAGGGGAGGGTGAACAGCAGGCAGACCGGCCAGGCGTAGCGGTGCAGTCCGAAGCTCGCGACGACGTCCGGGCGGGCCTTCTGTCCGTAGTCCCGGAGCACCTGCTCGTCGTCGAAGGCGAGGAACGCGTCGAGGTCCCCGCCGCCCTCCGCGAGCCGGGCGGCCGCCACCCAGCCGTCGCCCCGCGGGGTCGCGTCGTCGGGGGTCAGCTCCGTGACGACGAGCCCGGGGAACACCTCGGTGAGGCGGGCGTACGCGTCGGCGACGGGCGAGGCTGCCGGTGCGGGCGGTGCTGGGAACGGCATGCGGGACCCCCGTTGCGCAGTCGTCGTCGAACGATCTCAAAGCAGGTAAGCCTCACCTTACCTGATGTAATCCATATATGAACTGACGCTCGGTGCGCTTAGGGTGCTTTACGACCGGTAACAACCCGGGTAACGCCCTTGGGCACCGAACACCCCCGTATCAGCGACCCCGCAGGAGGATCCGTGGAGCAGGCCGGCCCACGCGCGCGTGACCCGCAGGCCCGCACCGTGGCCGGGGCGGGGCTCCCGCAGGCGGTGCTGCCCCAGGCCCGCGCGCACACCGCGCACCCGGCCCGTCCCGGTCCGGCCCGGGGCGAGCACGGGTACGCCGAGCCGCCCCTCCCGCGCTCCCGCCCGGACGGCTCCGGGTCGGGTCCGGTGGACGGTCCCGGCCGCCCGGTCGTCCAACGGGCCTCGGTCCGCGGGCAGATACTCGACGCCCTGCGCGCCGCCCTCGGCGAGGGGGAGCTGACACCGGGCGAGGTGTACTCGGCGCCCGCGCTGGGCGAGCGCTTCGGGGTGTCCGCCACCCCGGTGCGCGAGGCCATGCAGCAGCTGGCCCTGGAGGGCGCCGTCGAGGTCGTGCCCAACCGCGGCTTCCGCGTGGTCCGGCGGGGCGCCCGTGAGCTGGCCGAGCTGGCCGAGATCCGCGCCCTGCTCGAGGTGCCGGTGATCCAGCGCCTGGCCCGTACGGTGCCCGCCGCGCGCTGGGCCGAACTGCGGCCCCTGGCCGAGGAGACGGCACGCGCCGCCTCCTCGGGCTGCCGGGCGTCCTACGGCGAGGCCGACCGCGCCTTCCACCGCGCGGTGCTCTCCCTCGCGGACAACGAGCAGCTGGTGCGGCTCGCCTGCGACCTGCACCGCCGTACCCAGCTGCCGCGCGCCACCGTCCCCTCGGCCGCCGTGCGGGCCGAGCTGATGGCGGACGCGGCGGAGCACATCGCCCTCCTGGACGCGCTGGGCGCCGAGGACCCGGAAGCCGTCGAGTGCCTGGTGAGACGGCACTTCGGGAACGGCTGAGCGCGCCCCGCGACCGCCCGCCCGCGCCCCCGCACGGCCTTCCCGGCCGGCCTCAGACCGCCGCCGGCGGCGGCGGTGCCAGCCGCCCGGCCAGCCAGGTCGGTACGCCGCCCAGGAGCCGGAACAGCCGGGTCGCCTCCGCGCGCAGCCGGGTCGCCTCCGGTTCGGTCTCCGCGTCGGCCAGGGAGGCCAGCGCGGGTGCCGTGCCGACGAGGAAGCCCAGCTCCTCACGGATGCGCAGGGACTCGGCGAACCCGTGCCGGGCCTCCGCCAGCTCGCCGTCGCGCAGCGCGAGCCCGGCCAGGTGCCGCCAGGCGGTGGAGAGCAGCAGAGGGTCGCCGTGGGCGGTGGCGCCCGCGTGGGCCCGGCGGTAGGCGGCGCGGGCGGCCTGCGGGGCGTGGGCCAGGTTCTCGGCGAGCAGCCCGCGGCGGAAGTCCAGTAACGCCCGGCCCGGCGCGCCCGGGGTGATCAGCGCCGCCGCCCGGCCGAGCGCGGCCCGGGCCTCGTCGGCCCGGTCCCGCACGCCCAGCACCGTCGCCGCGTACGCCAGCTGCCCGCGCTCGCAGGCCGCGGCGCCCCGCTCGTCGTCGCTGCGGGCCTGCGCCTCGGCCGTGCGCAGCGCGTCCTCGGCCTCCTCCCAGTGGAGCCCGGTGTACAGGCACCGCTCCACGAGGAGCGCGGCCCGCTGCAGCGAGGCCGCCGGCGTGGTCGGCGTCAGCAGCGCCGCCGCGTCGGCCCAGCAGGCCCGCGAGCGCAGCCGCCATACCGCGGTCTGGAGTGGATCGTCACCTTCGGTCGTTCCTGTACCAGACATGGCGGTATACGCCACGTTGCCCTCCCCAAGCACACCGTCGAGCCGTTGAGTGGTGGCCGCATCTCAGCATGGATCGCGGCACCCGGCCAAGGGGGTGGGTGAAGGATTTCACATAGTCATGGGGTGCGGACAGCGCGGCGTGAGGTCCGGCGCGCACCCCCGTGACCTCAGCTCATGCGCAGGGCCAGGAAGAAATCCAGCTTGTCCTCCAGACGGGACAGGTCCCGGCCCGTCAACTGCTCGATCCGGCCCACCCGGTACCGCAACGTGTTGACGTGCAGGTGCAGCCGCGCGGCGCAGCGCGTCCACGAGCCGTCGGAGTCCAGGAACGCCTCCAGCGTCGGGATCAGCTCCGCCCGGTGCCGGCGGTCGTAGTCCCGCAGCGGGTCCAGCAGGCGGGCGGTGAAGGCGCGGCGCACGTCGTCCGGGACGAACGGCAGCAGCAGCACGTGCGAGGCCAGCTCCTGGTGGCCCGCCGCGCAGACCGGCCCGGGCCGCGCCGCCGCCACCCGGCGCGCGTGCCGGGCCTCCTCCAGC
>NZ_JAVRHI010000138.1:0-72837 GCF_034105845.1 Streptomyces sp. CRN 30
GGCGAGGACGGCGGCGGGCACGGGCTGCTCGGCATGCGCGAGCGGGTGACGGCGCTCGGTGGCCGCTGCACCGCGGGCCCCCGCTACGGCGGCGGCTTCCGGGTCCATGCGATCCTGCCGGTCGACGGCCGGACGGCCGCCGGCCCGGACACCGTGTGACGCGGCGGTGCGGGCATCCGGTCGCTCCGCCCACGGCCGGCCGACCCCGCCCGCAGTCGGCCGGCCGAAACGTTCCGCCAGTGCCACGCCGGTGACCGTCCGCCCAGCCGGACACCGCGCCACCACCCGTACCGCCCCAGGGGAGACCGCATGACCATCCGTGTCCTGCTCGCCGACGACCAGGCGCTGCTGCGCAGCGCCTTCCGCGTGCTCGTCGACTCGGAGCCGGACATGGAGGTCGTCGGGGAGGCCTCGGACGGGGCGGAGGCCGTCCGGCTCGCCCGCGGGACAGGCGCCGACGTCGTCCTGATGGACATCCGCATGCCGGGCACCGACGGCCTCGCCGCCACCCGGCTCATCACCGCCGACCCCGCGCTGGCCCACGTCCACGTGGTGATGCTGACGACGTTCGAGGTCGACGAGTACGTGGTGCAGTCGCTGCGCGCGGGCGCCTCCGGCTTCCTCGGCAAGGGCGCGGAGCCCGACGAACTGCTCAACGCGATCCGGGTCGCGGCGGGCGGCGAGGCACTGCTGTCGCCCGCCGCGACCAAGAAACTGATCGCCCGGTTCCTCGCGCACGAGGGCTGCGCGGAGGACGACGGCCGCGACACCGCCCGCTCCGAGCGGCTGAAGTCCCTCACCGGCCGGGAGCGCGAGGTCCTCGTCCAGGTCGCCGGCGGACTCTCCAACGACGAGATCGCCGAACGCCTCGAAGTGAGCCCGCTGACGGTGAAGACGCACGTCAACCGGGCCATGGCCAAGCTGGGCGCCCGCGACCGCGCCCAGCTGGTGGTGACCGCGTACGAGTCCGGGCTGGTCCGCCCGCGCGCGGAGTGACGCCGAGGTGGCCGGGAACCGGACGGGCCCTGAACCGCTGACGATCCGCTGACCGGCCGCTGACGAGCCGCCCCGTCCACCGGTCCGCCCAAGGGTGGACCGCTCCCGGCCCCGCCCTACTGCGCCCGCAGTACGCGTCCCGCACGGAAATGGACCCAGGGGCGACGGATCGGCGCCGTCCGATGGCCCAGGGTGTAGGAGTGGCGCTCATCTGCGCCCCTTCTCCGCTTGTAGGCCACAGAAGAGAGACGCTGACCCATGTCCTGGCTGTCCCGATTCAGCCTCGCGCAACGGGCCCTGATAGGGCTGATGTCGATCATTGCGATCGTCTTCGGTGCGATCGCGATACCGCAGCTCAAGCAGCAGCTGCTGCCCACCATCGAACTGCCCATGGTGTCCGTGCTGGCGCCGTACCAGGGCGCGTCCCCGGACGTGGTCGAGAAGCAGGTCGTCGAACCCCTCGAGGACAGCCTGGAGGCCGTCGACGGCGTCACCGGTGTCACCTCCACGGCCGCCGAGGGCACGGCCGTGATCATGGCGACCTTCGACTACGGCCCCGGCACCGACACGCTCGTCGGCAACGTCCAGCAGGCCGTCAACCGGGCCCGGGTCATGCTGCCGGACTCCGTCGACCCGCAGGTCGTCGCCGGGTCCACGGACGACCTCCCGGCGGTCGTCCTCGCCGTCACCTCCGACCAGGACCAGCAGGCCCTCGCCGAGCGGCTCGACCAGACGGTCGTGCCCGAGCTGGAGGGCATCGACGGCGTCGGCCAGGTCACGGTCGACGGAGTGCGCGACCTCCAGGTCACCGTCACGCCCGACGACGCCGACCTCGCGCGGGCTGGCCTGACCACGGCCGCCCTGGGCCAGGCGCTCCAGTCGGCCGGCGCCACCGTTCCGGCGGGCTCCTTCGACGAGGACGGCGGCAACCGTACGGTTCAGGTCGGCGGGGGCCTCACCTCGCTCGAGCAGATCGAGAACCTGCGGGTCACCGGCGAGGGCGAGGACGCGGAGCCGGTACGCCTCGGTGACGTCGCCACCGTCAAGGAGGAGGAGGCCGCGGCCACCTCCCTCGCCCGGACCAACGGCGAGCCCAGTCTCGCCGTCTCCGTCACCATGGACCGCGACGGCAGCGCGGTCGCCATCTCGGACGCCGTCGAGGAGGCGCTGCCCGGGATGCGCGAGGACCTGGGGTCCGGCGCGGAGATCACCGTCGTCAGCGACCAGGGCCCGGCGGTCGCCAAGTCCATCGAGGGCCTGACCACGGAGGGCATGCTCGGCCTGGTCTTCGCGGTCCTGGTCATCCTGGTCTTCCTGACCTCGATCCGCTCCACGCTCGTCACCGCGGTGTCGATCCCGCTGTCGGTCGTCCTCGCGCTGATCGTGCTGTGGATCGGTGACCTGTCCCTGAACATGCTCACGCTCGGCGCGCTCACCATCTCCATCGGCCGGGTCGTGGACGACTCGATCGTGGTCCTGGAGAACATCAAGCGCCACCTCGGCTACGGCGAGGAACGCCGGGACGCGATCATCCAGGGCGTGCGCGAGGTGGCGGGTGCCATCACCTCCGCCACCCTCACGACGGTCGCGGTCTTCCTGCCGATCGGTCTGGTCGGCGGCATGGTCGGCGAACTGTTCGGGTCCTTCTCCATCACGGTGACGGCGGCGCTGCTGGCCTCCCTGCTCGTCTCGCTGACGGTCGTGCCGGTGCTGTCGTACTGGTTCCTGCGCGCCCCGAAGGGCACGCCCGAGGACGCCGAGGAGGCGCGCCGGCAGGCCGAGGAGAAGGAGCGCAAGAGCCGTCTCCAGCGGATCTACGGCCCGGTCCTGCGGTTCGCGACGCGCCGCCGGATGGCGAGCGTGGGCATCGCGGTCGTCGTCCTGATCGGCACGTTCGGCATGACGCCGCTGCTGAAGACGAACTTCCTCGACATGGGCGAGCAGGAGGTCCTCAGCGTCTCCCAGGAGCTGCAGCCCGGCACCAGCCTGGCGGTGACCGACGAGGCCGCCCAGAAGGTCGAGAAGATGCTCGACGGGACGGAGGGCGTCAAGGACTACCAGGTCACGATCGGCTCCTCCGGCTTCATGGCGGCCTTCGGCGGCGGTACGGACACCAACCAGGCGACCTACACGGTCATGCTCGAGGAGGACGCCTCCTCCGACGACGTCCAGGAGCGCATCGAGGAGGGCCTCGGCAAGCTCCTCGGCATCGGCACGACGACGATCGGGGCCGGTGGCGGCTTCGGCTCCCAGGACCTCAGCGTCATCGTGAAGGCGGCCGACGCGGACGTCCTGCGTGAGGCGGCCGAGCAGGTCCAGGAGGCGGTGGAGTCGCTGGACGACGTCAGCGACGTCACCAGCGACCTCTCGCAGAGCGTGCCGCGGATCTCGGTCCGGGCCAACGAGAACGCCGCGGCGGCCGGTTTCGACGACCAGACGCTCGGCGCGGTCGTCGGCCAGGCGGTGCGCGGCACGACGAGCGGGACGGTGACCCTCGACGACACCGAGCGGGACATCGTCATCAAGTCCGCGCGGCCGGCCGACACGCTGGCCGGGCTGAAGGCGCTGCCGCTCGGCCCGGTGACCCTGGGCGACGTCGCGACCGTGGAACTGGTCGACGGCCCGGTCTCGATGACCCGCATCGACGGCCAGCGGTCGGCCACCGTCACGGCGCGGCCGACGGGTGACAACACGGGCGCGGTGAGCGCGGACCTGATGACGAAGATCGACGCGCTGGACCTCCCGGCGGGCGCCACGGCCACCATCGGCGGTGTCACCGAGGACCAGGACGAGGCGTTCGCCAACCTGGGCCTCGCCATGCTGGCGGCGATCGCGATCGTCTTCATGCTGCTGGTCGCGGCCTTCCGCTCGCTGATCCAGCCGCTGATCCTGCTGGTCTCCATCCCGTTCGCGGCGACGGGCGCGCTCGGTCTGCTGCTGGTCACGGGCACCCCGCTGGGCGTCCCCGCGATGATCGGCATGCTGATGCTGATCGGTGTCGTGGTGACGAACGCGATCGTCCTGATCGACCTGATCAACCAGTACCGGAGTCAGGGGTACGGCGTGATCGAGGCCGTCATGGAGGGCGGCCGGCACCGTCTGCGCCCGATCCTGATGACGGCCCTGGCGACGATCTTCGCTCTCGTCCCCATGGCCCTGGGCATCACGGGCGAGGGCGGCTTCATCTCGCAGCCGCTGGCGGTCGTGGTGATCGGTGGTCTGATCACGTCGACGCTGCTGACCCTGCTGCTGGTCCCGACCCTCTACACGATGGTCGAGCTCCGCAAGGAGCGGCGGGCCGCGAAGAAGGCGGCCAAGCGGGACGGCGGGTCCGGCGGCCCGGCCGAGGACCCGGCCGGCGCGGAGTCCGGCGAGCCGGAGCCGGCCAAGGTCTGACCGGTACGGCCGTGCGTACGCACGACGAAGGGGCGCCCCTCATGCGAGGGGCGCCCCCTTTCGTGCCGGTGCGCGCACGGCCCCGAGGGCGGTTACGGCAGCGCCAGCATCCGCTCCAGCGCCAGCTTGGCGAACGCCTCGGTCTCCTTGTCGACCTCGATGCGGTTGACGAGGGTCCCCTCGGCCAGGCTTTCCAGCGTCCAGACCAGGTGGGGCAGGTCGATGCGGTTCATGGTGGAGCAGAAGCAGACCGTCTTGTCGAGGAAGACGATCTCCTTGCCCTCGGGCGCGAAACGATTCGCCAGGCGGCGGACGAGGTTGAGCTCCGTGCCGATCGCCCACTTGGAACCGGCCGGGGCCGCCTCCAGCGCCTTGATGATGTACTCCGTGGAGCCCACCTGGTCGGCGGCGGCGACCACCTCGTGCTTGCACTCCGGGTGGACCAGCACGTTCACGCCGGGGATCCGGGCCCGTACGTCCTCCACGGACTCCAGCGAGAAGCGGCCGTGGACGGAGCAGTGGCCCCGCCACAGGATCATCTTCGCGGCGCGCAGCTGCTCGGCGGTGAGCCCGCCGTTCGGCTTGTGCGGGTTGTAGACGACGCAGTCCTCCAGCGACATGCCCATGTCCCGCACGGCGGTGTTGCGGCCCAGGTGCTGGTCGGGGAGGAAGAGGACCTTCTCGCCCTGCTCGAACGCCCAGTCGAGCGCCCGTTTCGCGTTGGAGGAGGTGCAGATCGTGCCGCCGTGCCTGCCGGTGAACGCCTTGATGTCCGCGGAGGAGTTCATGTACGAGACGGGCACGACCTGCTCGGCGATTCCCGCCTCGGTCAGCACGTCCCAGCACTCGGCGACCTGCTCGGCCGTGGCCATGTCGGCCATGGAACAGCCCGCGGCCAGGTCGGGCAGGACCACCTTCTGGTCGTCGCCGGTCAGGATGTCCGCGGACTCCGCCATGAAGTGGACACCGCAGAACACGATGTACTCGGCCTCCGGGCGCGCCGCCGCGTCCCGCGCCAGCTTGAACGAGTCACCCGTGACGTCGGCGAACTGGATGACCTCGTCGCGCTGGTAGTGGTGGCCCAGCACGAAGACCTTGCTCCCGAGCTTCTCCTTGGCCGCGCGGGCGCGCTCCACCAGGTCCGGGTCGGACGGCGAGGGCAGGTCGCCGGGGCACTCGACGCCGCGCTCGCTCCTGGGGTCGGCCTCGCGGCCGAGCAGCAGCAGGGCGAGGGGCGTCGGCTGGACGTCGAGCTCCTGGGTCTGGGCGGTGGTCACGACACGCACCCTTTCTGTTCTGCGGCTCGCTCGCCGGCCCGGGTTGCGGGGCGACGGAACGTGCGGCCGACCTTTTCGTCGAATTGACGCTATCTATCATAACTGGTTCACGTCACTTTGACGATGCCCATAGCGTCGATGTGACGTGAATCCCGGCGGCGCCCGTGTGGCGCGCGGGGCGCCCGGCCGGCTGTGATCCCTCGGAACCCGTGTGGCGCATGGTGTCCGTGGGGCCGGACCCACCCGCTCCCGGGACGCTGTCGGGTCCCCGGCCCATGTGCGAGCATGAGGAGACGCGGGGAAATCGCCCGGCCCAGGAATGAATCCGCGGCCCGGCCGGTTGCACTCGTCGGCAAGCAGTCTCCGTACAACCCGGGAGAGATGTAGATGTCCGTATCGGACGAGACCAGCACCGTCACCGACGGCATCATCCTGTCCGACGCCGCCGCGGCGAAGGTCCAGGCCCTGCTCGACCAGGAAGGCCGTGACGACCTGGCCCTGCGTGTCGCCGTCCAGCCCGGTGGCTGCTCCGGCCTGCGCTACCAGCTCTTCTTCGACGAGC
Source organism: Streptomyces sp. CRN 30 (assembly GCF_034105845.1). Taxonomy (NCBI): domain Bacteria; kingdom Bacillati; phylum Actinomycetota; class Actinomycetes; order Kitasatosporales; family Streptomycetaceae; genus Streptomyces; species Streptomyces sp. CRN 30. The sequence continues at coordinate 6,232 of NZ_JAVRHI010000138.1, forward strand.
GCTCCCTCGACGGCGACGTCGTCAAGGAGTTCGGCAGCGTCAAGGTCGTCACCGACCGCATGAGCGCCCCCTACCTCGGCGGCGCGTCCATCGACTTCGTGGACACCATCGAGAAGCAGGGCTTCACGATCGACAACCCGAACGCGACGGGCTCCTGCGCCTGCGGCGACTCCTTCAGCTGAGCCGACGGCCCCTGCCCGCACGCGTAGGAAGGCGGCGACCCCTCCGGGGGCGCCGCCTTCGCGTCGTTCCGGGCCCGGGACGCTCCCGCACCCGTCGCCCGCGCCGTCCTACTTCTTCCCCTCGGAGGCGCCGCTGAGGCCGCCCTCGGGTATCTCCTTGCCGTCCGGGCCCACCACCTCGCGGTCGCCGACCGGCGCGTCCAGGCGCACCGTCCGCTCGACCGCCTTGGCGATCAGCACGCAGACCTTGTCCGGCGGCGACGGCTTCTCGGTCGCCGTGACCGTCACCCGGCCGGTCTCCTCGTCCGCCGACGCCGCGTACGTGTGGCAGACCCCGCCCCAGAAGCTGACGGTCAGGTCCTTGCCGTCGGCCGTCCAGCCCTCGATGTCGACCTCGCGCGTCGCCGGTGCCGAGGTCGGTACGTCACCCCCCGGCTTGCCGGGGACCCGGGTCGGCGACCCGGCCGGGGCCGACGCGGGTGGCTCCGCCGTGGCCAGGCGGTCCGGCTCGACGGCCGGATGCGTCACCGTGAAGCTCCGGCCCGCTCCGTCCGGCCGCGCCTCGAACAACCAGGACGGCACCAGCGCCCGCTCGCCGTCCACGTGGTGCGCCGCGAGCCCGAACACGGCGTCCGTCACGGCGACGGGCTCCGGCTCCGGCGCCAGTGTCGGCCTCTCGCACGGCTCCTCGTCCTGCCGCAGGGGCACGGGTCCGGCGCAGCCGCCGATGCCCTGGCGCCCGCCGCCGTCGACGCGGCCCGGCCCGTTCATCAGGTCCAGCGCCTCCCGCGAGCCGATCGTGGGATACGTGTCGCCCTCCACCGGCGCCTTCAGGTTGCCGCTCCCGCCGACGACCCGGCCGTCCCCGCCGACCTGGATGCCGGTGGTCCAGCCGTACGTGGGGAGCCCGCCGACCTCGGGATCGGCGTTCACCACCCGGAGGCCGCCCATGACCTGGCCGGCGTCGAGCTCGGCGGTGTCCTGGCCCACGGCCGCCAGCACCGGGGCCGCCGCCTTCTTCGCCGCGGCCTCGCCCACCGGGGTGCCGCCGGTGGTGCCTGCGGCGCAGACGTCCGGTTTCTCGCAGTTGTCCGTGCCCGGCGCGTACCGGCTGAAGGTCCAGGTGCCCGGCGCCCGCACGTCCACCCGGAGGAACGGGCCCGCACCGTCCCCGGCGGCGCCGACCCGCCACGACCCGCCCTCGGCCCGGGGCGTGCCCTCGACACCGAGCGCCCGCGCGAGCCGGGCCACCTCGGCGGAGGTGACCTCGCCGGCCGCGCGGTACACGGGGGCGGAGTGCGGACCGCCGGGCAGGTCGCCGTCGGCGCGGTAGGTGGTGCCGTCCGGCGGGACCGCCGGGACCGTCCCCTCGCCGGAGCCGTCGGCGTAGCCGTCCAGGGCGAGCGGCGGGGGAGTGCCGTCGGCACCGGCACCGGAGGAACCGGGTCCGCCGTCCCCGCCCGGACCGCCGCCGGCGGTCCCGGCCACATAGGCGCCGCCGCCCCCCGCGAGCAGCACCGCCGCCGCCACGGCCCCGACGACCGCCGGGGGCCGCCGCCGCTTCCGCTTCTCCCCGCCCGCCGCGGCATCGCTTCCCGGGCCCGCGACACTCGTATCACCCGCACCGCCCGTACCGCCGGAGGCGTCGGGCGTCGCGTCGTGGTCCTCGTCGTAGTCCTCGGGCTCGGGTCGCTCGGTGCTCACCGCATCGCTCCTTCGGCTCCACAGCTGTCCCTGGTGGCCCGGTCCTGACAGGAGAAAGGGGCACGAAAGGGTCCTGTACCGGGTCCCCTGCGCGGGGACAGCGATGGGACGCGGCGGAGGAGCGTGCGGTTCCCTGATCAGGCGCCCGGCCGGAGCCGCGCGCCGGGGAGCGGGACGGGCCGGACGGCCGTCCGGCTCAGTCGCCGTACTCGGACATCGCGTCCAGCAGCCGAGCGGACGCGGGCGGCACCGTCACCCCGTGGATCAGCGACGGGGGCACCGGCCGGGGAGCGGGCGCCTCGGGGACCGCCCAGTGCGGCACCATCCGGGCGCAGTCGCCGCGCAGCTCCGCGAGGGAGCCGCCGGGGCCGGGCGTGGCGGAACCACGGTTCCCCGGATCCTCGGGGTTCGTCATGGCGGAACCGTACGCACCGCCACAGCCACCGAAGAAGACCTACCATCGGGTAATTTTGCCTGCTTCAGTGCGCCCGGACGACCGGGTAGCGTGAACTGTCAACTCCCTCCCCTCCCTCGCAGGAGCGTGTCCTCGCCGTGCGTATCGCAGTCTCCGGCTCCATCGCCACCGACCACCTCATGACCTTCCCCGGCCGCTTCGCCGACCAGCTCGTCGCGGACCAGCTGCACACGGTCTCCCTCTCCTTCCTGGTCGACGCCCTCGACGTGCGCCGCGGAGGGGTCGGCGCGAACATCGCCTTCGGCATGGGCCAGCTCGGCACGCGGCCGATCCTCGTCGGCGCGGCGGGCGCCGACTTCGACGAGTACCGGGCCTGGCTGGACCGGCACGGCGTCGACACCGACTCCGTGCGCATCTCCGAGACGCTGCACACGGCCCGCTTCGTGTGCACCACGGACGCCGACCACAACCAGATCGGCTCCTTCTACACCGGCGCCATGAGCGAGGCCCGCCTCATCGAGCTGAAGACCGTCGCGGACCGGGTGGGCGGTCTCGACCTCGTCTCGATCGGCGCGGACGACCCGGAGGCGATGCTGCGCCACACCGAGGAGTGCCGCACCCGCTCGATCCCCTTCGCCGCCGACTTCTCGCAGCAGATCGCCCGCATGGACGGTGAGGAGATCCGCATCCTGCTGGACGGCGCCGCCTACCTCTTCTCCAACGAGTACGAGAAGGGGCTCATCGAGTCCAAGACCGGCTGGACGGACGCCGAGATCCTGTCCCGGGTCGGCCACCGCGTGACCACCCTCGGCGCGCAGGGCGTGCGCATCGAGCGCGTCGGCGAGGCGCCGATCGAGGTCGGCACCCCGGAGGAAAAGCGCAAGGCGGACCCGACCGGCGTCGGCGACGCGTTCCGCGCGGGCTTCCTCTCCGGCCTCGCCTGGGGCGTCCCCCTGGAGCGCGCCGCCCAGATCGGCTGCATGCTCGCCACGCTGGTCATCGAGACGGTCGGCACCCAGGAGTACCGGCTGCGCCGCCCCCAGTTCCTGGAGCGCTTCACCAAGGCGTACGGCGACGAGGCCGCCGCCGAGGTCCAGGTCCACCTGGGCTGAGCGGGCCGGGGACTACGCCAGCCGGCGGACCACGTAGGCCGAGCCCCGGTCCGCCGGCTCCTCCCCGACGTACTCCTGTCCCCGCATCTCGCACCACGCGGGGACGTCCAGCCGGGCCGCCTCGTCGTCGGCCAGGACGTGCACCGTCGCGCCCACCGGCACCGTGCCGATCACCTTGGCCAGCTCGATGACCGGGATCGGGCACCGCTTGCCGAGGGCGTCCACGACGAGGGCCTCCGCGGCGGAGTCGTCCACCGCGGAGTCCCCGGCGGCGGGGGAGTCCGCGGAGAGGTCCTCCACGGTGGGGGACTCCGCGACGAGGACGTCCGCGGCGGGGGCGTCCTCCCCGACGGCCGCCGTGCTCCCCGGCGCCCCCAGCTTCCCGCGCACCGCCGCCACCGCGTCCGGCAGCACCGCCAGGAACCGCTCGACGTCCTCCTGAGCCGCGCCCACCGGCAGGGAGACGCGCACGTTGCCCTCGCTGAGCACGCCCATGGCCCTCAGCACGTGACTGGGCGTCAGGGTGCTGCTGGTGCAGGAGGAGCCGGAGGACACCGAGAAGCCGGCCCGGTCCAGCTCGTGCAGCAGGGTCTCCCCGTCGGCGTAGAGACAGGAGAAGGTGACGATCCCGGGCAGCCGCCGCACCGGGTCGCCGACCACCTCCACGTCCGCCACCAGCCCCGGCACCCGCGCCCTGATCCGCTCCGTCAGCTCCCGCAGCCGTGCCGCCTCCTCGGCCGCCCCGGCCCGTACGGCGCGCAGCGAGGCCGCCGCCGCCACGATCGCCGGGATGTCCGGGAACCCGGCGGCCCGCCCCGACTCCCGCTCGTCCGCCGGGCCCTGCGGCGCGAACCGCACCCCCTTGCGCACGACGAGCAGTCCGACACCGGCCGGGCCGCCCCACTTGTGGGCGCTGGCCGTCAACAGGGACCAGTCGCCCGCCACCCGCCCCCAGCCCAGCGACTGGGCCGCGTCCACCAGCAGCGGCACCCCGGCCGCCCGGCACGCCGCGGCCACCTCGGCGACCGGCTGCTCGGTGCCCACCTCGTGGTTGGCCGACTGCAGGCAGGCCAGGGCCGTGTCCGGGCGGAGCGCCGCGGCGTACCCGGACGGGTCGACCGCACCCGTCCGGCCCACCGGCACCCGGGAAACCGTTCCGCCCCCGGCTTCGTGCGCCTCGGCCGCGTGGAGCACGGACGAGTGTTCGACAGCCGACACGACTAGATGGCTCCCGGTGCGGCGGCGCCCCGCCAGCGCGCCCGCGATCGCGGAGTGCACCGCGCGCGTGCCGGAGGAGGTGAAGGCCAGCTCGTCCGGGCGGCAGCCCACCGCCTCGGCGGCCGCCTCGCGCGCCGCGTCGAGCAGCAGCCGGGCCCGCCTCCCCTCGCGGTACAGGCGGGCGGGGTCGGCCCAGCCCTCGTCGAGCGAGGCGGTCAGGGCCTGCCGGGCCACGGGGTGCAGGGGAGCGGCGGATGCGGCGTCGAAGTAGGACACGCCGCCACGCTAACCCCGCGAGGGACCGGGGCCCGCCGGTACGGGGGGTGTCGTCCCGCCGCACCGCCCCGCCGCCCCGGCCGGTGCCGCCAAGGGGCCGTCAGACGGGGTGCGGAGCCGGGCATTCCACCCCTTCGGGGTGTCCGGCGGCGCGTTGGGCACCCTCCCCGCGCGACCCCAAATGGCGTCCAGTAGGGTTTGGTCCGCATAAACATCCAAACCCCTGCCCGACGCAGGGCGGCGACCGACCAGCGAGGCCGCAGCCGACAAGCGCGGGCGAGACTCTCGGGAAGGCGCTACGTGAGTCCCAACGGCTCCGACCTCCCCCACGCCCAGGAGGGCGCGGGCGGTACCCCCGTTCCGCGGCGCCCGATGCGGCGGAAGCTGCTGCAGGCACTGACTGCGGGGCTGGTCCTGGCGACAGCCACCGGTTGCTCGTACAACTGGGAAGACTTCCCCCGCCTCGGTATGCCCACCCCGACCACGGAAGAGGCTCCGCGGATCCTCTCCCTGTGGCAGGGGTCCTGGGCGGCCGCGCTCGCCGTCGGCGTGCTGGTGTGGGGCCTCATCCTGTGGAGTGCGTTCTTCCACCGGCGCAGCCGCACCAAGGTCGAGATTCCCCCGCAGACCCGGTACAACATGCCCCTCGAGGCGCTGTACACGGTCGTCCCCCTCGTCATCGTCTCGGTGCTCTTCTACTTCACCGCGCGCGACGAGTCCGAGCTCCTGGACACCTCCAAGAAGCCGGACGTCACGGTGAACGTGGTCGGCTTCCAGTGGAGCTGGTGCTTCAACTACGTCGAGAACGTCGAGGGCTCCACCGGCGACGCGAAGACGGACAAGAACCTGGACGCGATCCCGGACCGGTTCAAGAACGACTTCCCGGACAACGCCGGCGGTGTCTACGACTGCGGCATCCCGGGCACCCGCAACGAGCAGACCAACAACCCCGGCCCGACCCTCTGGCTCCCCGAGGGCAAGACGGTCCGCTTCGTCCTCACCTCGCGTGACGTCATCCACTCCTTCTGGGTGGTGCCGTTCCTGATGAAGCAGGACGTCATCCCGGGCCACACCAACGCCTTCCAGGTGACTCCGAACAAGCAGGGCACCTTCCTCGGCAAGTGCGCCGAGCTGTGCGGCGTCGACCACTCCCGGATGCTGTTCAACGTGAAGGTCGTCTCCGAAGAGCGCTACGAGCAGCACGTCAAGGAGCTCGCGGAGAAGGGCCAGACCGGGTACGCCCCGGCCGGCATCGAGCAGACCGAACACGAGAAGAACCGGGAGGCGAACCAGCTGTGAGCATCCTCAACGCATCCCAGGGTGCCGCGGCCGACTCGTACGAGAACGGGCAGCCGGCGCGGAACCGGCAGCGCGGCAATCAGGTGATCAAGTGGCTGACCACCACGGACCACAAGACGATCGGCACGCTGTACCTGGTCACGTCGTTCGCCTTCTTCTGCATCGGCGGCGTGATGGCGCTCTTCATGCGCGCCGAACTCGCCCGCCCGGGCACGCAGATCATGTCGAACGAGCAGTTCAACCAGGCGTTCACCATGCATGGCACGATCATGCTGCTGATGTTCGCCACCCCGCTGTTCTCCGGCTTCGCGAACTGGATCATGCCGCTGCAGATCGGCGCGCCCGACGTGGCGTTCCCGCGGCTCAACATGTTCGCCTACTGGCTGTACTCGTTCGGCTCGCTCATCGCGGTGGGCGGCTTCCTCACCCCGCAGGGTGCGGCCGACTTCGGCTGGTTCGCCTACTCCCCGCTGTCGGACGCGGTCCGCTCGCCGGGTGTCGGCGCCGACATGTGGATCATGGGTCTGGCCCTCTCCGGCTTCGGCACGATCCTCGGTGCGGTCAACTTCATCACCACGATCATCTGCATGCGCGCCCCCGGCATGACGATGTTCCGCATGCCGATCTTCACCTGGAACGTGCTGCTGACCGGTGTGCTGGTCCTGCTGGCCTTCCCGGTCCTCGCGGCCGCGCTGTTCGCCCTGGAGGCGGACCGCAAGTTCGGCGCCCAGATCTTCGACCCGTCCAACGGCGGCGCGTTGCTCTGGCAGCACCTGTTCTGGTTCTTCGGCCACCCCGAGGTGTACATCATCGCGCTGCCGTTCTTCGGCATCGTCAGTGAGATCATCCCGGTCTTCGCCCGCAAGCCGATCTTCGGCTACATGGGCCTGGTCGGCGCGACCATCGCCATCGCCGGTCTGTCGGTGACGGTGTGGGCGCACCACATGTACGTCACCGGCGGTGTGCTGCTGCCGTTCTTCTCCTTCATGACCTTCCTGATCGCGGTCCCGACCGGTGTGAAGTTCTTCAACTGGCTCGGCACCATGTGGCGGGGCTCGCTGTCCTTCGAGACACCGATGCTCTGGTCGACGGGCTTCCTGATCACCTTCCTCTTCGGTGGTCTGACCGGTGTCATCCTGGCCGCGCCGCCGCTGGACTTCCACGTCTCCGACTCGTACTTCGTGGTGGCCCACTTCCACTACGTGGTCTTCGGCACCGTGGTCTTCGCGATGTTCGCCGGCTTCCACTTCTGGTGGCCGAAGTTCACCGGCAAGATGCTCGACGAGCGGCTCGGCAAGATCACCTTCTGGACGCTGTTCGTCGGCTTCCACGGCACCTTCCTGGTGCAGCACTGGCTGGGCGCCGAGGGCATGCCGCGCCGGTACGCGGACTACCTCGCGGCCGACGGCTTCACCGCGCTGAACACCATCTCCACGATCGCGTCGTTCGTGCTCGGCCTGTCGATCCTGCCGTTCTTCTACAACATCTGGAAGACGGCCAAGTACGGCAAGAAGATCGAGGTCGACGACCCCTGGGGGTACGGCCGCTCGCTCGAGTGGGCGACCTCCTGCCCGCCGCCGCGGCACAACTTCACCACGCTGCCGCGGATCCGCAGCGAATCCCCGGCGTTCGACCTGCACCACCCCGAGATCGCCGCGCTGGACCAGCTCGAGAACGTCGAGCGTGACGAGAAGGCCCTCGTCGGTGGCAAGGAGGCCGGCAAGTGAAGATCCAGGGCAAGATGTTCATCTGGCTGGCCGTCTTCATCCTGGTCATGGCCATCGTCTACGGCTGGTGGTCCAAGGAGCCGGCCGGCACCACGGCACTCTTCCTGGCCTTCGGCCTGAGCGTCATGATCGGCTTCTACCTGGCCTTCACGGCCAAGCGGGTCGACGCGGGCGCCCAGGACGACAAGGAGGCGGACGTCGCGGACGACGCCGGCGAGCTGGGCTTCTTCAGCCCGCACAGCTGGCAGCCGCTCTCCCTGGCCGCCGGTGGCGCGCTCGCCTTCATGGGCGTCGTCTTCGGCTGGTGGCTGCTGTACTTCTCGCTGCCGATCCTCGCGTTCGGCCTGTGGGGCTGGGTCTTCGAGTACTACCGCGGAGAGAACCAGAACCAGTAGCACGCGCCGAGCACACGGGAGCCCGGACACTCCGCCAGGAGGTCCGGGCTCCTTCGTATGCCGTATCCCGTTCCCCCGTACGGGTCATCCGCCGCGCCCGTCCGGACGGGCCTCCCTACCGTGAGGCCATGAACCGCACTCCGCGTCACCGCACGGTCGCCGGTACAACCGTGTCGCTGGTGGTCCTGGGCCTGGCCGTCACCGCGTGCGGGGCCGACGGCCATCCGCTCGCGGCCACGCCGTACGACGCGGCGGACCACGTCTCGCTCAACACCCCCGCCGGCGACGGCGGGAAGGCCGACCCGGACCGGCCCCTGGACATCAGCGCCGACGGCGCGACGCTCACGGACGTCACGGCCGTGGACGGGGCGGGACGGTACGTCGCGGGCGAACTCTCCGCCGACGGGCGCCGCTGGCACAGCACGTCCCCGCTCGCCGCCGGCGCCCGCTACACGGTCCGGGTGAGCACGGAGGACGCCGACGGCCGGCGCGGGCACGAGTCCCTCACCCACCGCACCGGCCGGCCGCGCACCACCGGCCGGCTGGACGTCACCTTCGGCCCCGAAGCGGGCGAGTACGGCGTCGGTCAGCCCGTGGTGGCCGAGCTCGGCGCCCCCGTCCGGGACCGGGCCGCCCGGGCCGTCGTGGAACGCGCCCTCAAGGTCGACGCCACGCCCGCCGTGGACGGCGCCTGGCACTGGGTGGACGACCGGAAGCTGCACTACCGCCCCGCGGAGTACTGGCCCACGCACGCCACGATCCGGGTGCGCAGCAACCTGGAGGGCATGCGGATCGGCGACCGCCTGCGCGGCGGCCGCGCCAAGCCGCTGAAGCTCACCACCGGCGACCGGCTGATCGCCGTCACCGACGCCGCCGCGCACCGGATGACGGTCCACCGCAACGGCGAGGTCGTCAACGAGATCCCGGTCACCACCGGCAAGCCCGGCTTCGAGACCCGCAACGGCGTCAAGGTCGTGCTGGGCAAGGAGTACTTCGTCCGGATGCGCGGCGAGACCATCGGCATAGCGCGGGACAGCTCCGACGACTACGACCTGCCCGTCTACTACGCCGCCCGGGTGACCTGGAGCGGCGAGTACGTGCACGCGGCCCCCTGGTCGGTGGGCTCCCAGGGCAGCGCCAACGTCAGCCACGGCTGCACCGGCATGAGCACGGACGACGCCGAGTGGTTCTTCGACACCGTGCGCGAGGGCGACATCGTGCAGGTCGTCAACTCCGGCGGCGAGACGATGACGCCCTTCGGCAACGGCTTCGGCGACTGGAACCTCGACTGGCGCGCCTGGCGCGCGGGCAGCGCCCTGGTGACCGACGTGGACGGCCCCCGCCCCGACGAACGGGCCAGGCTCCGCCCCGAGTCCGCGTGACGGCCGCACACGGCCCGCGACCGCCTTACGGGGCCCTTACACGGCCCGTACCACCCCGTGGGGCGGTACGGGCGGCTGTCAGGCGCTCACGGCCGCCCGACGGCGCAGCAGGGAGGCGAGCGCGCCGGCGAACTCCACCGGCTCCACCGGCAGGGTCACCGCCGCGTCCGCCCGGCTCCACGTGGCCAGCCAGGCGTCCTGCGGGCGGCCGATCAGCAGCAGCACCGGCGGGCAGTCGAAGACCTCGTTCTTGATCTGGCGGCACACCCCCATGCCCCCCATCGGCACGGCCTCGCCGTCCAGGACACAGACGTCGACACCGCCCTTGTCCAGCTCCCGCACGACGGCGGCGGGCGTGGCGCACTCGACGAACGTGACGGCGGGGACGTCCGGGGCCGGCCTGCGCCCGGTCGCGAGCCGCACCTGCTCGCGGGTGCTCGAGTCGTCGCTGTAGACCAGCACCGTTGCGGTCGGCTGCATGCTTCCTCCGGGACGTCGGCGTCGTACGTACGAGATACGGGCACGGCAACAGGACCGATGCGCGGATGCTACCCCTCCGAACACCCCGTCAGCACGGGTTCTGACAGGGCTTCGATGGGCCGAACGGGCAGCGCACGGGGCGCGGACACCCCGAACGGCACCCCCCGGAGTGAGGGCGGGATAAGCGACCGACATAATGTCGGTCGTGGCGACAGCAACGACAGTAGATACCGGGCACGCGCACCCGTCGGTCAACCGACCGAACCTCACCAGCGTCGGAACCATCATCTGGTTGAGCTCCGAGCTGATGTTCTTCGCGGCCCTCTTCGCGATGTACTTCACCCTGCGATCGGTGACCGGTCCGGAGTTCTGGAGCGAGAAGGCGGACAGCCTGAACCTCCCGTTCTCGCTGACGAACACCACGATCCTGGTGCTCTCCTCCCTCACCTGCCAGCTCGGCGTCTTCGCCGCCGAGCGCGGGGACGTGAAGAAGCTCCGGATGTGGTTCGTCGTGACCTTCATCATGGGTGCGATCTTCATCGGCGGCCAGGTCTTCGAGTACACCGAGCTGGTCAAGCACGAGGGCCTCTCGCTCTCGTCCGACCCGTACGGCTCGGTCTTCTACCTGACGACCGGCTTCCACGGCCTGCACGTGACGGGTGGTCTCATCGCCTTCCTGCTGGTCCTCGGGCGCACCTACGCGGCCCGCAGGTTCACCCACGAGCAGGCGACCGCCGCCATCGTCGTGTCCTACTACTGGCACTTCGTCGATGTCGTCTGGATCGGCCTCTTCGCCACGATCTACATCATCAAGTAAATCGGGCTGCCGTCGGCGGTACACCGAAGGCCGCGACGGACCGATCCACTACCAGAAGCATCGACGCAGAAGATCCTGACACCGGGGTAATCCGTGAAAAAGCTCTCCGCACGACGACGCCATCCGCTGGCGGCGATCGTCGTCCTACTCATCGCGCTGGCGGCCACCGGGGGGCTGTACGCCGTCTTCGCGCCCGCTGACAAGGCGCAGGCCGACGAAACCGCCCAGTCCCTGGCCATCGAAGAGGGCCAGAAGCTCTACGCCGTCGGCTGCGCCAGCTGCCACGGCACCGGTGGTCAGGGCACCTCCGACGGGCCGAGCCTCGTGGGTGTGGGCGCCGCAGCCGTCGACTTCCAGGTGGGCACCGGACGCATGCCGGCCCAGCAGCCGGGCGCGCAGGTCCCGCGCAAGAAGAACATCTACACGCAGGCCCAGATCGACCAGCTCGCGGCCTACGTCGCCTCGCTGGGCGCCGGACCGACCGTCCCGACTGAGGAGCAGTACGACCCCGCGGACGCCGACATCGCCAACGGCGGTGAGCTGTGGCGCACCAACTGCGCGCAGTGCCACAACTTCACCGGCAAGGGCGGCGCGCTGACCGAGGGCAAGTTCGCGCCCAGCCTCGACGGCGTCGACCCGAAGCACATCTACGAGGCCATGCAGACCGGCCCGCAGAACATGCCTTCCTTCCCCGACACGACGCTGACGGCGGAGAACAAGAAGGACATCATCGCCTACCTCGACGCGGTCAACAGCGACGACACCGAGACGCCCGGCGGCATCGGCCTCGGCGCCCTCGGCCCGGTCAGTGAGGGCCTGTTCGCCTGGGTCTTCGGTCTCGGTGCGCTGATCGCCGTCGCCGTCTGGGTCGCCGCTCGGACCGCAAAGGCCAAGAAGTCATGAGTAGCCAAGACATTCCAGAAGAGAACCTGCCCGCAGCGCAGGACACCGCGCACGGCGCCGTGGACGTGGCGGACGAGAAGCACCCGTTCAGCGATCCGGGTCTGCCGCCCCACGAGCACCGCATCCAGGACATCGACGAGAAGGCCGCCAGGCGCTCCGAGCGCACGGTCGCCATGCTGTTCACGCTCTCGATGCTGGCGACCGTCGGCTTCATCGTCGCGTACCTGGCGATCCCGGTCGACAAGCACGTCTACGTCTGGACGCTCGGCCACGTCAGCGCGCTGAACCTGGCGCTGGGCACCACGCTCGGCGTCGCCCTGTTCTGCATCGGCGCCGGCGCGGTCCACTGGGCCCGCACGCTGATGTCGGACGTGGAGGTCGCCGACGAGCGTCACCCGATCGAGGCGTCGCCCGAGGTCAAGGCCAAGGTCATGGCCGACTTCCGGGCGGGTGCCGCGGAGTCGCAGCTCGGCCGCCGCAAGCTGATCCGCAACACGATGTTCGGCGCGCTGGCCCTGGTGCCGCTCTCCGGCGTCTTCCTGCTGGGCGGCCTCGGCCCCGCGCCCGGGACCAAGCTGCGCCACACGGCTTGGGAAAAGGGCAAGCTGCTCATCAACCACAACACCGGCGAGCCCATGCGTCCCTCGGACGTCGCCGTCGGCTCGCTCACGTTCGCCGCGCCCGAGGGCCTGGACCCGCACGAGCACGGCTACATGAACGAGATCGCCAAGGCGGCCCTGATGATCGTTCGGCTCCACCCGAACGACATCAAGGACAAGCGCGAGCTCGAGTGGTCCCACGAGGGCATCGTGGCGTACTCGAAGATCTGCACCCACGTCGGTTGCCCGATCTCCCTGTACGAGCAGCAGACGCACCACGTCCTCTGCCCCTGCCACCAGTCCACCTTCGACCTCTCCGACGGTGCCCGCGTCATCTTCGGCCCGGCCGGTCACGCTCTGCCGCAGCTGCGCATCGGTGTGAACGGTGAGGGTTACCTCGAGGCGCTCGGCGACTTCGAGGAGCCCGTCGGTCCTTCCTTCTGGGAGCGCGGATGAGCACTACGAACACCACCGCCGCCGACCCGCGCCCGCGCGGGAAGGCACCGGCCGGCGAGCGCGTCGCCGACTGGGCCGACGGCCGACTGGGGATCTACTCCCTGGCCAAGGCCAATATGCGCAAGATCTTCCCCGACCACTGGTCGTTCATGCTGGGCGAGATCTGCATGTACAGCTTCCTCATCATCATCCTCACGGGTGTGTACCTGACGCTGTTCTTCCACCCCTCGATGAACGAGGTGGAGTACCACGGCGTCTACGTGCCGCTGCAGGGCCAGCTGATGAGTGAGGCCTTCAAGTCGACGCTGGACATCAGCTTCGAGGTACGGGGCGGTCTGCTCATCCGGCAGATCCACCACTGGGCCGCGCTGATCTTCCTCGCCGGCATGTTCGTGCACATGATGCGCGTCTTCTTCACCGGCGCGTTCCGCAAGCCGCGTGAGATCAACTGGCTGTTCGGCTTCCTGCTGTTCGCCCTGGGCATGTTCACCGGTTTCACCGGTTACTCGCTCCCGGACGACCTGCTCTCCGGCACCGGTGTCCGCTTCACGCAGGGCGCGATCCTGTCCGTGCCGATCGTCGGCACGTACATCTCGATGTTCCTGTTCGGCGGCGAGTTCCCGGGCGACGACTTCGTGGCCCGCTTCTACTCGATCCACATCCTGCTGCTGCCGGGCATCATGCTCGGCCTGATGGTGGCGCACCTGATCCTGGTCTTCTACCACAAGCACACGCAGTACGCGGGCCCCGGAAAGACCAACAAGAACGTCGTCGGCATGCCGCTGCTGCCGGTGTACATGGCCAAGGCCGGAGGCTTCTTCTTCCTGGTCTTCGGTGTCATCGCCATCATCTCGGCACTCGTCACGATCAACCCGATCTGGGCGCTCGGCCCGTACCGTCCGGACCAGGTGTCCACCAACGCACAGCCCGACTGGTACATGGGCTTCGCCGAGGGCCTGGTCCGCGCCATGCCGGGCTGGGAGATCAACCTCTGGGGCCACACGCTCGCCCTGGGCGTGTTCATCCCGCTGGTCGTCTTCGGTCTGGTGCTGGCCGTGATCGCGCTGTACCCGTTCTTCGAGTCCTGGGTCACCGGCGACAAGCGCGAGCACCACATCCTGGACCGCCCGCGCAACGCCCCGACCCGCACCGCCTTCGGTGTCGCGTGGATCACCTGGTACATGATCGGCCTCATCGGCGGTGGCAACGACCTGGTCGCGACCCACTTCCACATGTCGATCAACGCGGTCACCTGGTTCGTCCGCATCGGGTTCTTCGCCGGACCGGTCATCGCGTTCATCGTCACCAAGCGGATCTGCCTCGGCCTGCAGCGCCGGGACCGCGAGAAGGTGCTGCACGGCCGTGAGACGGGCATCATCAAGCGCCTGCCGCACGGTGAGTTCGTCGAGGTGCACGAGCCGCTCAGCCAGGAGCAGCTGTACACGCTCACCGCGCACGAGCAGTACCAGCCGGCCGCGATCGGCCCCGAGGTCGACGAGAACGGCGTCAAGCGCAAGGTGTCGCCGATCGAGAGGCTCCGCGCCAAGCTCAGCAAGGGCTACTACGGCGAGGAGAACCAGATCGCCAAGCCGACCGTCGAGGAGTACAAGGAGATCACGAGCGGCCACGGCCACCACTGATCGCTGCCTCAGCCACGCCACAGGAAGGGCCCCGTCCGGACACCGGACGGGGCCCTTCCCCGTCTCCGGGGGTGGATAGGGTGGAGGCGTCTTTACTCACTCTCCCCGGAGAGACACACCCAGGAGCGGCTGATGAGCGCTGTGACCCCCGCTGGAGGCGACACCGCGGCGGGCCGCTCCTGGCCCGCCGTACTGAACGGACTGCTCGAGGGGCGGGACCTGACCGCGGACGACACCGCCTGGGCGATGGACCTGATCATGCGCGGCGAGGCGACGGACGCGCAGATCGCCGCCTTCGCGGTGGCGCTGCGCGCCAAGGGCGAGACCGTCGAGGAGATCTCCGGCTGCGTGCGGGCGCTGTACGAACACGCCAACGTCATCCAGGTGCCGGGGAGGACGGTGGACATCGTCGGCACCGGCGGGGACGGCGCGAAGACGGTCAACATCTCCACCATGTCGTCGATCGTCGTCGCCGGCACCGGCGCGAAGGTCGTCAAGCACGGCAACCGCGCCGCCTCCTCGGCCTCCGGGGCCTCGGACGTCCTGGAGGAGCTCGGCGTCAACCTGCAGCTGACCCCGCGGCGGGTGGCGCAGGTGGCGGAGGAGGCCGGGATCACCTTCTGCTTCGCGGTGAAGTTCCACCCGGCGCTGCGCCATGTGGCCGCCGCCCGCGGCCAGATGGGCATCCGCACGGTGTTCAACTTCCTCGGCCCGCTGGCCAACCCGGCACAGGTGCAGGCGCAGGCGGTGGGCGTCGCCGACCCGCGGATGGCGCCGATCATGGCGGGCGTCTTCGCCCGGCGCGGCCACTCCTCCCTGGTCTTCCGCGGCGACGACGGCCTCGACGAGCTGACCACCACGGCCACGTCCCGGGTGTGGGTCGTGCGCGCGGGCGAGGTGACGGAGGAGTCCTTCGACCCGCGCGACGTCGGCCTGGACCTGGTGCCGGTCGAGGCGCTGCGGGGCGCGGACGCCTCGTACAACGCCGACGTGGCGCTCCGTCTGCTGAACGGTGAGGAGGGCCCCGTACGGGACGCCGTCCTGCTCAACTCGGCGGCGGCCCTGGTGGCCCTGGAGCCGGGCGCCGGCACGCTGGCCGAGCAGATCCGCGCGGGCATGGACGAGGCCGCCGAGTCCATCGACTCCGGCGCGGCGAAGCGGACCCTGGAACGCTGGGTGGCCGCCAGCAACGCGTAGCGCCCAGCTGTTCGTCGTCCCGCGATCCGGACACGGGTTGCGGGACGACGATCACTTCACGTACGTTCCCGTACCAGGTCATGAGCGACAGTCATGAGGCCCCGGCCGACTGTCCGGCAACCCTCCGTCCGTGGCGGGGTGCCCCGGGTGAAGACCAGGCCGCAGGCAGCGAGGTCTGCGGCAAGCGCGGACCCCTCGCGCACTTCTCGGTAAGTGCGGGGCCAGGGGTCCTGGTCCTCGAGGAGCCTTCTGTTGAGCAAGCGAATGCGATAGGGCCGCAGAGCCCCGCCTCCGCACACCCTTTTTCTTCTCGTCCGCGCTCGAGCGCCCCCGCTCGCGCGGTGAGTTCCGTCTGCTCGCACAGGAGTGCACCCATGTCTGTCTCCACCGTTGCCGCCGACCAGTCCATTTGTACTCCGCTGCCCGTTCTGGGCCGGGATGTCACCGTCCCGCTCGTCACCGGCGGCGAGGTCACCTACGCCGCGCTCGACTACGCCGCGAGCGCCCCGGCCCTCCAGCGGGTGTGGGACGACGTGGCGGCCTACGCCCCGTACTACGGCAGCGTGCACCGGGGCGCCGGGTACCTGTCGCAGCTGTCGACGGACCTCTTCGAGAACGCCAGGGTGACGGTCGCGGAGTTCCTGGGCTGCCGCGAGGAGGACGAGATCGTCTTCACGCGCTCCACCACCGACTCGCTGAACCTGCTGGCCACCGCGCTCCCCGCCGGCTGCCAGGTGTTCGTCTTCGAGACCGAGCACCACGCCTCGCTGCTGCCCTGGCGAGACGCCCGGGTGACGTACCTGGACGCCCCGCGCACCCCGGACGAGGCCGTCGCCACCCTGGAGCGCGCCCTGGCCGCCCGCGTCCCCCAGGGCCCCGCGCTGGTGTGCGTCACCGGCGCCTCCAACGTCACCGGAGAGCTGTGGCCGGTGCGCGAGCTGGCCGCCGCCGCGCACGCGCACGGCGCGCGCATCGTGCTGGACGCCGCGCAGCTCGCCCCGCACCACCCGGTGTCCGTGCGTGACCTGGACGTCGACTGGGTGGCCTTCTCCGGGCACAAGCTGTACGCGCCCTTCGGCTCCGGGGTCCTCGCCGGGCGCGCCGATTGGCTGCGCGAGGCCGAGCCCTACCTGGCGGGCGGCGGCGCCTCCCGCACCGTCTCGCGCCGCGCGGACGGCGGCGTGGACGTCGAGTGGCACGAGGGGGCCGCCCGCCACGAGGCCGGCTCCCCGAACGTCATCGGCGCCTACGCCATCGCCTCCGCCTGCAAGGCGCTCACCGAGGAGGGCTTCGACCGTCTCGTGGCCCGCGAGCGGCACCTGGTCGAGAAGGTGCGCACGGGGCTCACCGCGGTTCCCGGGGTGCGGATCCTGTCGCTGTTCGGCGACGACGCCCCGCGCGTGGGGGTCCTCTCCTTCGTCGTCGAGGGCTGGAACAGCTCGCACTTCGCCGCCGCGCTCTCCGCCGAGTACGGCATCGGCGTCCGCGACGGCCTGTTCTGCGCCCACCCGCTGGTGCGCACGCTGCTCGGCACCGCGCCCGGGGCGCAGGGGGAGTGCGGGGCGCCCGAGGCCGCGCCCGGCGAGAAGTCGCTCAACGCCATCCGCGTGAGCTTCGGCGCGGGCACGCCCGACGAGCACGTGGAGCGGTTCACGGCCGCGGTCGCCGAGCTCGTGCGGGACGGTGCCAAGTGGGGCTACCGGACGGAGAACGGGCGCTGCGTGCCCGACACCGCCGCGTGAGCCGCCGGGACGGTCAGCGGGGCGGGCAACGGGGCCGTCACGGAGGCGGGCGCCGGTAGCCGGGCGCCCAGCAGGATCATCCGCAGGGCGCGCTCGGTGGCGTCGGTGAGCAGTTCGGAGGCGCGGACCAGGGCCTCGGCCAGGGCCATCGGCGCGGGCAGGATGCCGTGACAGGCGTCCACGCCCGGTACGTCGTGGGCGCCCTCGCCGAGGGTGCCCGCCAGCGCCAGCACCGGCCGCCCGTGCAGCTTGGCGCGCCGGGCCACCTCGGCCGGGACCTTGCCGCGGGGCGTCTGGTGGTCCAGGGCGCCCTCCGCGGTCAGGACCAGGTCGGCGCGGGCCAGCCGGGCGTCCAGGTCGAGGCTGTCCAGGAGCACGTCGAAGCGGGGCAGCAGCCGGGCGCCCAGCGCCGCCAGCCCCGCGCCCAGGCCGCCGGAGGCGCCGGTGCCGGGGCCGTGGCGCAGATCGGTGCCGGTGACGGCGAGGTCGCGGGTGAGGACGCGCGCCCAGTTCTCCAGCCCCGCCGAGAGCTCCTCCACCTGCGTGGGCGTCGCGCCCTTCTGCGGGCCGAAGACCCGGGCGACGCCGCGCTCCCCGCACAGCACGTTGTACGGGTTGCAGGCGACGAGCAGTTCGGTGTCCGCGAGGCGGGGGTCCAGGCCGGCCGGGTCGACGCGGCGCAGGCGGTTCAGCTCCCGCCCGCCCGGGGGCAGCTCGCGGCCGTCCGCGTCCAGCAGCCGGGCCCCCAGGGCCTGGAGCGCGCCGGCGCCCCCGTCGGACGTACCCGAGTCGCCGCAGCCGACGAGGATCCGCCGTACGCCCGTGTCGAGCGCGGCGCGGATCAGTTCGCCGACGCCGTACGTGGTGGTGGCGCCGGGGTCGCGCAGGCCGCGCGGGACGAGGGAGAGGCCCGCGACCGCCGCCATCTCCACCACGGCGGTGTCCCGGGCGCCGCCGAGCAGCGCGAAGTGGGTGCCCAGGGGCTCCCCGACCGGGCCGGTGGCGGGGAGCGCGACCAGCCGGCCCCCGGTCGAGGCGGCCAGTGCGGCGGCGGTGCCCTCGCCGCCGTCCACCAGCGGGATCAGGTCGAGTTCGGCGTCGGGCAGGACCCGGCGGACACCGTCCGCGATGGCGTCGGCGGCGGCCTGGGCGGAGAGGGACTCCTTGAAGCCGCTGGGCGCGACGGCGATACGGGTGAGCATGGAGTGCGACATGGGACGGTCTCCCAACGATGGGTCAGCGGAGGACGGGGACGCCGAGCAGCGGCCACACCGCGACGGCGAAGAGCAGGACCAGGGCGGCCGTGAGCGGCGCCAGGACGGCGGACAGCCGGAGCAGGTCGCGCGGGGTGTAGGTGGGGGTACCGGGGATGTCGGCGAAGAGCGTGACCGGCTTCGCGGAGGCCGGCAGGGTGTGGCAGAAGCCCGCGGCGGCGGTGGAGGCGAGGGCGGCCGCGACCGGGTTGACCCCGGCGCCCACGGCGGCCGCGACCACCAGCGGGACCAGCACCGAGGAGCGCGCCGAACGGGACTGGAGCACCAGGTGGGCCGCCGTGCTGACGACGATCACCACGGTCAGGAACAGGGCCGGCGGGACCCCGCCCGCGGGCAACCCGCCCACCAGCCACTTCGCCGCGCCCGAGTCGGCGAGCGCGACACCCATCGCCATCGTCGCGGCCATGAAGAGCAGCAGCGACCAGGGGACGGTCCTCAGGGCGTCCTTCAGGCGGACGGTGCCGAGGGCCGGCGAGGAGGCCACGACCGCGCCGATCAGCGCGACCACGGCGGGAGAGACCTGGTGCAGCGGCTCGCTGCACCACAGCAGCACGACCGTGCCGAGCAGCGCCGCGCACCGGATCTCGGCCTGCGACCAGGCGCCGGTGACCGGCCGGTCGCTGTGCTCCTGGATCTGCTCGGGTGTGATGTGCACGGGGCCCTGGCGGTCCTCGCGCCGGGTGGTCGTCAGCAGGACGCACTCGGCGGCGAGGTGGGAGCTGACGACCGCCAGCGGGAGCCCCAGCAGCAGCCATTCCGTGAAGCCGATCCGGTTCCCGGTGGCCTCCCACAGCACCGACACGGTGATCAGATGCGCTCCCGCACCGATCAGGGTCGCCACCGCCGACAGAAGAATTACGGTCGGGAACAGCAGGGCCAGCATCACGACCAGTCTCTTCCGGTCGGCGAGGGCCTTGGCGAGGGCGAGGAACACCGGGAGCGCGAGGGCGGCCCGGCCCGAGGTGGCGGGCACCGCGAACGCCGTGACCACCAGCGCGGCCGTGGTCAGGTGCGTCAACTGCCGTACCGTACGCGCCCCGCCGACCAGGAAGACCGCCACGCGCCCCGCGAGGCCCGTCCGGGTCACCGCCGCCGCCAGCACGAACGCGCAGATCAGCAGCCACACGGTCGAGTCGCCCAGGGTGCCGAACAGCGTGTCGCTGCTGATCACCCCGGTCACCGTCAGCGCCAGCCCGGCGCCGAGCGCGATGTACGTGTCGTCGATCGGCGTGCCGATCCAGGCACAGGTCGCCAGGGCGAAGACGGCGAGCGTGAGCCGGGCGTCGGTGCCGAGTGAGGGGAAGTTGCCGGGCACCGCGAGCAGCGCGCACAGGGACAGCGACACGCACAGGGCGAGGGCGAGGCGGAGGTTCAGGGTCACGTCATCCAGACTTCACGGGAGCGGTGAGCCCTTTATGAGCCGTGGATGAGGAAAACTTCACGCGAGGCCGGTGCGACGCGCGATGCCCCGAGGGGCGCGTCACCCCGGCAGCCGGTACCCCATCCCCCGCACCGTCTCCACCTGCTGCGCCCCCAGCTTCTTCCGCAGCGCGCGCACGTACACGTCGACGATGTTGGAGCCGGGGTCGAAGTCGTACCCCCACACGTGCGACAGGATCTGCTCGCGCGACAGGACCTGGCCCGGGTGGCGCAGGAACAGTTCGAGCAGCACGAACTCGCGGGCCGTCAGGTCCACCGTCCGTTCCCCCGCGCGGGCCCGGCGGGTGCGCAGGTCCAGGCTGAGCTCGCCGCTGCGCAGCACCGTCACCTCGGGTGCCCGGGCCGCCGTGCGCAGTCTCAGCCGCACCCGGGCCAGCAGCTCCTCGAACCGGAACGGCTTGGTCATCCAGTCGTCGGCGCCGCCCTCCAGGCCGGCCACCGTGTCCCGGACGGAGTCCCGCGCGGTCAGCACGATCACGGGCACCGTCACCCGCTCCTCGCGCAGCGCGCGCAGCACGGTGAAACCGTCCCGGCCGGGCAGCCCGATGTCCAGCAGGACCAGGTCGAAGCCGCCGGTCAGGGCGTACTCGTAGGCCGCGTCGCCGTCACCCACCACGGTGGTGGTGAAGCCGTTGGCGCGCAGGCCCTTCTCGACGAAGGACGCGATGCGGTCCTCGTCCTCCACGATGAGGATGCGGTTCACGTACGTGCCTCTTCCAGGGTGAGTACGAAGGTGGCGCCGCCGCCCTCCGTGTCGTGCAGGCGGACCCGGCCGCCGTGGGCCTCGGCGATCGCCCGGACGATGGAGAGCCCGAGGCCCGCGCCCGAGCCGCGGGCGCCGCGCCGGGCGGTGCCGCGCCGGAACCGCTCGAAGATGACTTCGGCGTCCTGCGGCTGGACGCCGGGCCCGGAGTCGGCGACGTACAGCTCCACGTGCGTGTCGTCGGCGCGCGACCCGATGCGGATGGTCTGGCCCGCGGTGGTGTGCTGCACGGCGTTCTGCGCGAGCTGCACCATCGCCTGGGTGATCCGCTGCGGATCCACCGCGTGCGTCTCCCGGTCCGCGACCTCGGCGAGCTGCCAGTCGCGCTCGCCCAGGGTGCGGGCCTTGACGTAGACGTCGGCGGTGAGTTCGGCCAGCTGGACCGGCTCGGGGGTGACGAAGTCGGGGCGTTCGGCCTTGGCGAGCAGGAGGAGGTCCTCCACGATGCGGCTCATCCGGTCCAGCTCGTCGGTGACCAGCCGGACGGTCTCCTCGCGCTCGGCGGGGTCGTCGCCCATCAGCTCCAGGTGGCCGCGGACGATGGTGATCGGGGTGCGCAGCTCGTGGCCCGCGTCGTCCACGAACTCGCGCTGGGCGGCGAAGGCCCGCTCCAGCCGGTCGAGCATCGCGTTGAACGTCTCGGCGAGCGCGGCCACGTCGTCCCGGCCGCGCACCGGTATGCGGCGGGTGAGGTCCTGCTCGGTGATCTCGGCGGCCGCGGTGCGCACCAGGCGTACGGGCAGCAGGATGCGCCCGGCGACCACCCAGCCGATGCCGGTGGTCAGCAGCAGGGCCACCGCGGAGATGGCGAGCAGGACGCGGAACACGTCGTCGGCGCCGCGCAGTTCGCGGGCCGGGTGGAAGGCCACGACGAACGCGGCCTCCGGCTCGCCGCCGGGCCGGGCGACGGACACCTTGGCCCAGCGGATCTCACCCGACGGCCGGTCCAGGACGCCGGTCGCGTCGGGCGAGTCGTAGATGCGGCGCCGGGCGTCCGCGTCCTCGTGCAGCGGCACGGCGACCGGGATGTCGCGCGGCTGGATGAACTGCGCGGGGTCCCGGTCGGTCCGGCCCACCAGTCCGAGCAGTTCCTCGTCCGGGTCTGCGTACTGGCGTTCCAGGAACACGCGCACGAGCCGGGCCGGGTCGTCGAACCGGCGGCCGGTGTCCGGATCGACACCCCGCTTCTCGAAGTTGGCGAACTCGCCGGTCTCCTGGGCGAGCAGACCGTTGATGCGGTGCTCGGCCTCCCGCAGCAGGATCGACCGGGTGGTCGTGGCCACCGAGGTGAGGGCGACCGCCATCACCAGCAGCAGCCACAGCAGGATGCGGACCCGGGCGGAGATCCGCCGGCGCGCCCCGTCAGTTGTCGTCGTCGGGTCCGTCGTCGGACGCGTCGTCGTCCGGTCCGGCGGGTTCGTTGTCGGGTCCGTCGTCGTCACTGGATCCGTCGTCCCCTGCGTCCCGGCCGCGGTCGTCGTCATCGTCATCGTCCGAGGAGCTGTCGGTCACCGCGGGCGGCGACACGACCTCGTCACTCGGCGTCGGCGTGGGCCGGCCCGGATCGGGCGTGGCGGTGGGGGAGCTGCTCCCCACCTCCACCTTGGGTGGGATCTTCGGTGACTCGGGGCTGTCGGTGAGGGCGAAACTGGTCGCGGCGATCCCCAGCGGGACCACCACGACCGCGGCCAGGGCCGCGATTCTGCGTGTGAAGGCCATACGGGAATCGTGCGCGCGCCGCCCGCGGCCAGGATGAGCCGGAGATGAGGAACTCTTCATCTCCGGCCGCCGCGGCTCCCACCGGCGCCCGGTCGTCAGCTGTCGAGCCCGATGGCGAACGCGGCCTCGAGGTCGTGCTGCGAGTACGTGCGGAACGCGACGTGGGTGTCCGTCCCCTCGACGCCGGGAATCTTGCTGATCCGCCCCGGGATGATCTCGGCGAGGTCGTCGTGCGCGCGCACCCGGACCATGGCGATCAGGTCGTAGGTGCCGGTGACGGAGAACACCTCGCTGACGGAGTCCAGCGCGGCGATCGACTCGGCGATCTCGGGGATCCGGTCGACGCTGGTCTTGATGAGCACGATCGCGGTGATCACGGCTGGTTCTCTCCCTGGTGGCCGACGCTGGGTTCTCACCTTACTCAGCCTCGCCGGGGCGAGGCCGCCCGGCCGCGGGGCCGTCCGCGGGTCCCTCGCCGGACGCGGCGGGAGCGGCGGCCCGGCGCCCGTACCGCACCCACGCGTACGCGAAGCCCAGGGCGAACCCCACGACGTGCGCGAGGTAGGCGACCCCGGGCCCGCGCGCCTCCCGCCCCGCCGCCACCCACTGCAGGGCCACCCAGAACGGCAGGGTCACCCAGGCCGGGAAGCGCAGCGGCAGGAAGAAAAGGAACGGGAACAGGCTCGTGACCCGCGCTCCGGGGAACAGGTACAGGAACGCGCCGAGGACCGCGGAGATCGCGCCCGACGCGCCGACCAGTGTCTGCGACGAGCCGGCGTGGGCGGCCGCGTACCCCACCAGGGCGAGGTAACCGCAGCCCACGTAGAAGAGGGCGAACTGGACGCGGCCCAGCCGTTCCTCGGCCATCGTCCCGAACACGTAGAGGAACAGCATGTTGCCGAGGAGGTGCAGCCAGGTGCCGTGCACGAAGAGCGCGGTCACCGGTGTGAGCAGCGCGCCCGGGTCACCGGCGAGCAGCTCGGCGGGTACGACGCCCCAGCGGCGGAAGTACAGCCGCTGTGCCGCGAGCAGCGCGTCCCCGGTGCCGTACGACGGGTTCAGGCCGGACGCCGGGCCGATCACGAAGATCAGCGAGCAGGCCGCGATCAGTCCGTACGTCACCGGTGCCGACTGTTCCCGTCCCGCCCGGCCGCGCGCCGCGCTCCACTTGCCGATCATGAACAGAGCATGACGTAACAGGACCGAACCGCACAGACCGCCTCGCCGCTGTGGACGGACGGGCGTCGAGTGTCCGGCAGGCCGTAGGGTTACGAGCCACACGCACCAGGGAAGCCGGTGCGTCACGCGAACCGGAAGAAGGAAGAACAGCCACGATGACGGTTCCCCTGCCGACCGCGACGACCCGCTGGCGCTGCACCCTCTGCGGCAACCTGACCCGCTTCGACGTCACCCGCTCCGCCAAGGTCGTCGAGTACGTGCACCTCGACCTCGCCGGGGAGCCGAAGGTCGAGGAGCGCGAGACGGTCAGTGAGACCATCGAGTCGGTGCGCTGCCGCTGGTGCAACGCGGTGGACCAGGTGGAACTCGTGGACAGGCCGGGTGCCGGCTCCTGAACGGAGCGGGTCCCGCACGGATAGTGGGGTGACGGATGGTGGAGAGCGCAGGCGGGGGGCCGGGCGACGGCGCCGCTGAGGTGCTCGACCGTCCGCTGCCCGAGGGCGTGCGCAAGCGCGTCGTGCAGATCGTCTCCGACGGCTTCGGCGGACTGACCGTCGCGGAACTGCCCGCACAGCTGCGGCAGTACGCCCGGTTCGCACCGAACCGCCGGACCAAGTTC
Organism: Streptomyces sp. CRN 30; assembly: GCF_034105845.1. Taxonomy (NCBI): domain Bacteria; kingdom Bacillati; phylum Actinomycetota; class Actinomycetes; order Kitasatosporales; family Streptomycetaceae; genus Streptomyces; species Streptomyces sp. CRN 30. The sequence continues at coordinate 30,770 of NZ_JAVRHI010000138.1, forward strand.
GCGGGCAACGCCATGGCGGCCGCCCTGGAGGCCGACACGCTGTTCCGGCAGCGCATCGGGGAACGGCTCAGAGAGGCCCAGCCGGAGCTGACCGGAGCCCTCGACGCCGGCTCGCCGCCCCCGGCCGCGGACCCGCTGGACGTGGCGGCCGCGGCCTACGTGCTGCGGCCCCCCGGCTGGGTCAAGCTGGTCACCGCCGCCGGCGAGGAGGCGCAGCGGGCCGACGCCGAGCGCGCCGACGACGAGAGCCGCGCCGAACTGGAGCGGCTGCGCGAGGAGCTGGACCGGGCGCGCACCCAGACCCGGACCGAGGCCGAGCGGCTGCGCGCGGAGCTGGAGACGGCGAAGAAGGAAGCCGAATCGCTTCACCGGAAGCTGCGCGCCGCCCTCAGCGACGTCAAGCGCGGCGAGGCCGCGATGCGCAAGATCCAGAGCGAGATGGAGACCGTGCGCGCCGAGGGCCAGGCGCAGGTGTCCGCGGCCGAGAGCGAGGGCCGGCGGCTCAAGGCGCGCCTCGGCGAGAGCGAGGCCGCCCTGGAGGCCGCCCGCCGGGCCGCGCGCGAGGGGCGCAGCGTCGAGGACATGCGCGTACGACTGCTCCTGGACACCGTCCTGGACGCGGCGCAGGGACTGCGGCGGGAGCTCGCGCTGCCACCGGTGTCCGTACGGCCCGCCGAGACCGTGGACGCGGTGGAGCCGGGCCGGATGACGCCCAAGGACATCGCCGCCCGCGCGCTGTCCGAGCACGACCCGGCGATCCTCGACCAGTTGCTCGCGCTGCCGCAGGCGCACCTGGTCGTCGACGGCTACAACGTCACCAAGACCGGCTATCCGCAGATGCCGCTGGAGAAGCAGCGCCTCAGGCTGCTCGGCCAGCTCTCGCAGCTCGCCGCGCAGACGGGCGCCGAGACGACCTGCGTCTTCGACGGGGCCGAACTGGCCGCCCCGGTGCTGCTCGCGCCGCCGCGCGGGGTGCGCGTGCTGTTCTCCAAGCCCGGCGTCACCGCGGACGAGCTGATCCGCCAGCTGGTGCGCGCCGAACCGCCCGGCCGGCCGGTCATCGTCGTCTCCACCGACCGTGAGGTGGCCGACGGCGTGGCGCGGGCGGGCGCCCGGCCGGTCGCGTCGGTGGTGCTGCTCAAGCGCCTCTCGCGGGGCTGAGGCGAACCCCTTCCGCGCGCCGTGCACCTTCTGGCCCGTGCGCCCCGTACACACCAATGGGTGACGTAGGTCCCGAGCGCAACGTACGCAAGCAATGCCGGAATTGACCGGCGCATCATGCGACACAGCGTCAACAGAAGGTCACTGCCCGTGCGTTGCGCGCAAAGAATGCCGAGCGTCACATACTTTTTTCACCTGAGGATTTGAACTGATCACAAGAAGGTCACTAGGGTCTGGCGTCGAACCTCCGCTCGGGTGATCACTTATCGGGAGTGACGGCGGAGGGGCACCGCCCACCGGCGTGTCGGTAGGCGGCTGGAGGAAGAAGGAGATCGCCCCCGTGGCGTCCCACCGTCGACCCAAGCAGCCGAGCCGCGCCCGTGTGACCGTGCTCACCACCGCCGCCGCCGCTGCCGTGGCCCTGGGCTCCCAGACCGCCAACGCCGCTCCGAGTGAGAAGCCGAGCAAGGACGAGGTCAAGTCCAAGGTCGACGCGCTGTACGTGGAGGCCGAGAAGGCCACCGAGAAGTACAACGGCGCCAAGGAGGACCAGGAGAAGCTGGAGAAGGAGATCTCCACCCTCCAGGACAACGTCGCCCGCGGCCAGGACGAGCTCAACGAGCTGCGGGAGAACATCGGTCTCGCCGCCAGCGCCCAGTACCGCTCCGGTGGCATCGACTCCTCCCTCCAGCTGTTCCTCTCCGCCGACCCGGACGACTACCTCGACAAGGCGTCCACCCTGGACCAGCTCAGCGCCCAGCAGGTCGACGCGCTGAAGAAGATCCAGGACAAGCAGCGCGCGCTCGCCCAGCAGCGCCAGGAGGCCTCCACCAAGCTCGAGAGCCTCGCCGACACACGCGAGACCCTCAGCAAGAAGAAGAACGAGGTCAAGGCCAAGCTCGCCGAGGCGCAGAAGCTCCTCAACTCCCTGACGGCGGCCGAGAAGGCGGCGCTCGAGGAGGAGGAGTCCCGGGCCACCCGCGCCAGCGAGCGCACCGCCCTGGAGGCCCAGACCGGCAGCGGTGGCGGCGGCAGCGTCGCGCCCGCCTCCGGACGCGCCTCCTCCGCGTACGCCGCCGCGCAGAGCGTGATCGGCTCGCCGTACGTCTACGGCGCCTCCGGCCCCAGCTCCTTCGACTGCTCCGGCCTCACCTCCTGGGCCTACGCCCAGGCCGGCATGTCCATCCCGCGCACCTCGCAGGCCCAGGCCAACGCGGGTCAGCGCATCTACTCGCAGAGCGACCTCAAGGTCGGCGACCTGGTCATCTTCTACGGCGACCTGCACCACGTCGGCTTCTACGCGGGCAACGGCCAGGTCCTGCACGCCCCGCGCACCGGCACGGTCGTCCGCTACGAGTCGATCAACAACATGCCGTACCAGTTCGGCGTCCGCATCTGACACGGGCTCCGATCCCTCCCGCCCGACGCGGAACGGTCCCCCGGCGGCACCCCTCCCCCCCGGGTGAGGGACACCCCCGGGGGGCCTTCTCGTTCGCCACACCGGGCCGCCCGAACGGGCGAAATCCGGTGCCCCCGGCTGACCCCACGCCCCGCTGATCACCTGGCTCCACGGCGGGGCGTCACGCTGCGTGCACACCGAGGTCTTTGGCCGTCGCGGGACGCGCGGCTACTGTCTGGCGCGTTTCCCCGACACCAGCGGCCCCCGTGCCCGCGGTCCCGGCAGCCGGGCGCCCGCGGCCGGCCGGGCCGTCCTCCCGGCGTCGCGGGAACGGTCCGTGTGGCGACAGCGAAGGGAGTGCGGCTACCTGTGGGGTTCCAACGCCGCCTTGCCCCGTCCGGGTTCGACCGGGGCGTCAGTGCCGCCCTCTGCGCGCTGTCCGCCGCCGCGGCCCTCGGCGCCGTCCCGGCCGCCGCCGCCCCGTCCGACCCCACCCGCGCCGAGGTGGACCGTCTCTACGAGGCGGCCGAGCGGGCCACCGAGGCGTTCAACCGGGCCGACGAGCGCGCCGACACCCTGCGGGGACAGGTCGGCGACGCGCAGGACCTGATCGCCCGCCAGCAGCAGCGCGTCAACAGCATGCGGGAGGCGATCGGTTCGCTCGCGGGCGCCCAGTACCGCTCCGGCGGCCTCGACCCCACCCTCGCCCTGCTGTTCTCCACCGACCCCGACGACTACCTCGACCGGGCCGCCACCCTGGAGCGGATCAGCGCCCACCAGGCGGACGAGCTGGGAGAGCTGCACGGGGCCCTGCGGGAGATGTCCCGGCAGCGCGAGGAGGCCACCGGCAAGCTGGTGGAACTGGAGCGCAGCCGCCGGGCCGTCGCCCGGCACAAGCGCAGCGTCGAGCGCAAGCTCACCGAGGCCCGCCGGCTCCTCAACTCCCTCTCCGGCACCGACCGCGCCGCCTACGACCGCGCCTCGCGCGCCGACCGTGCCGACGCGCCCGGCCCCGCCGGCGCCGTCGCCCCGAACGGCCGCGCGGCGGCCGCCCTCGCCGCCGTCCGCTCCGCCCTCGGCAAGCCGTACATGTGGGGCGCCAGCGGGCCCCACGGCTTCGACTGCTCGGGCCTGATGCAGTGGTCGTACGCCCGGGCCGGCATCGGACTGCCGCGCACCTCGCAGGCCCAGCAGTTCGCGGGCCGGCGGCTGCCGCTGTCCGAGGTGCTCCCCGGCGACCTGGTCGTCTACCGGTCGGACGCCAGCCACATCGGGATGTACGTGGGCAACGGCCAGGTGATCCACGCGCCGTACCCGGGCGCCCCGGTCCGCTACGACCCGGTCGGGATGATGCCGATCGCGGCGGTCACGCGGGTCTGAAGGGCTGGGCTGCGACACCGCGGCGCGGCCGCCGTACGATCGGGACGTGGCCGGCAGAGGGCGTGGGACGGGGACGGTGCTGTCCGTGCTGTGCGTGCTCCTGGCGGGCTGCGGCGGGCACCCGGCGCCCGATCCGGCCCGTGACGACGTCCAGCGGGTGCTCGACCGGCGGGCCGAGGCGGTCCTGGAGCGGGACGAGGCGGCGTACCGCGGGACGGTGGCGCCGGCGGCCGGCGGCGGCGCGGACCGGCCGGCCACGGGCACGGCGGAGTTCGCCCGCCTGCGCGAGCTGCCGCTCGCCTCCTGGGCGTACCGGCTGACCGGCTTCGCGCGCTCGGGGGACCGGGCGACGGCCGAGGCGGAGCTGAGCTACCGCGTCCGCGGCTACGACCGGGCGCCCGCGACCGCCGAGCGCGCCCTGACCCTCACCCACGACGACGGCACCTGGTACGTCGCCTCCGACGAGCCCGCCCCCGAGGCCGCCGAGCAGCTGTGGGAACAGGGTGCCGTCCGGGCCGTGCGCGGGCGGCACAGCCTCGTCCTGGGCGTCGGCCGCACGGAGGCCGCCCTGCGCGTCCACGCCGACGCGGCGGACCGCGCCGTGCCCGCGGTGAGCGAGGCATGGGGCGACGACTGGGCGGGCCGCGTCGTCGTGCTGGTCCCCGGTTCGCTGGAGGAGATGGCGGCGCTGCTCGGGGCGCCCGCCGCGGCGTACCGGGGCATCGCGGCGGTCACGACGGGGCAGGCGGGCGGTTCGGAGCGGGCGCCCGCGGACCGGATCGTCGTCAACCCCGACGCGTACGGCGAACTCGGCGCCTTCGGCGGGCAGGTCGTCCTCACCCACGAGACGGCCCACGTCGCCACCCGCGACCGTACGACCGCGGCCACGCCCCTGTGGCTCTCCGAGGGGTACGCCGACTGGGCCGCCTACCGGACGACCGGGCGTGACGCGGACCGGATCGCACCGGAGCTGCAGCGGGAGGTGCGGGAGGGCCGGGTGCCGCACGCGCTGCCCGAGGACGCGGACTTCGCGTTCGGCGGCGACGCGACCGCTCTCGCCGTGGCCTACGAGGGTGGCTGGCTGGCCTGCCGGATGATCGCGGAACGGTGGGGCGAGGACGGCCTGAACGCGTTCTACCGGGCCGTGGGCGACCACGGGGAACGGGCGGGGGCCGTGGAGGGGGCGCTGCGGGAGGTGCTCGGCACGACACCGCGGGAGTTCACGGGTGAGTGGCGGGAGTACCTGCGGGCCCAGCTCGGCTGAGCCCGCGCGTCACTCGTTCACGCGCTCTCAGCGCGCGAGCGGCGCCCGGGTGCGCGCGGTCTGTCCGGGGACCCGCGCCGAGGGCCGTGCGGTGACCGTGGAGCGCCACAGTTCGCGGGCGGCGAGCAGGGTGGCGGCGACGAGCAGCCCGTTGCGCAGGAACAGCAGGACGACGCCCCGCCAGTCGCTCGTGACCACGTGCGTGAACCAGACGGGGAACTCCAGCACCGTCACCAGGCTCGCGGCCACGACGAGCCACGCGGGCCGCGCCATCCGGCTGTCCCGGAAGCACAGGCAGACCGCCGCGAGCCCGACCAGCCACACCAGGTACTGCGGGCTGATCACCCGGCTCGTGACCGTGAACACCAGGACCGCCACGAACGCCGCCTCGGCGGACGTGTGCGGCGCCAGGTGCCGCACCCGCAGCCGCCACCACAGCAGCCAGCCGAACCCGACCGCGCTCAGCAGCAGGGCCACCCGGCTCACGGCGTCGACGTACGGCCCCATGAACTCCATCGAGCCGTAGTTGAAGACCACACCGCCCTCCCAGCCGAACTGGCGGGCCACGTGGAACACCAGCGCGCCCACGGACTCCACCTCCGTGCCCCGGTCCCGCTGGAAGGTCAGGAAGGCGAACGCGCCGGGCATCGCCAGGGCGCACAGCGCGGCCAGCACCACGGCGGTCACCGCCGCCGACACCCAGGTCCGGAGCCGGACCACGCCCAGCAGGAGCAGCCCGGGCCACACCTTCAGCAGCGCGCCGAACGCGACGAGCGCGCCCATCACGCGCGGGTGCCGGACCCCGGCGACCAGGGCCGCGACCGCCACCGCCGTCACCATCACGTCGTACCGGGCGTACACGGTCGGCCCCATCAGGGGCACGCCCACCACCCACACCCAGGCACCGCGCCAGGTCCTGCCCGGCCCGCGCCCCGCGGACAGCAGCAGCGCCAGCACCACCAGGTCGGCGAGGCAGCACAGGACGAAGAACGCCTCCGCGTAGTCCAGGAACGGCAGCAGCGCCGGGGAGAGGATGGGGAGCGCCGCGACGGGCGGGTACTGCCAGGTGACGTCGTCCAGCGGATACGTGCCCGTGCTCAGGACCTCGTACCAGCCGCGGTAGATGGACGACACGTCGGTGGTGACGTCCGGACCGGGGAAGACGAGCGCCTTGAAGACGAACAGCAGCAGGAGCAGTCTGGTCGCGCCCCAGGTCACCAGCAGCAGGACCGGGAACCGCCGTATGCCCGCCATGTCCACGTGTGCCCCTGTTCTCCAGATGTCGCGGGTGGGACGGCATTATCTCCCGGCCGTCCGTCGGCGGCCCGGCAGCGCGGCCGGGCGTGGCCGTGCGGGGAGGTTCGGTTAAGGTCGGCGGCGATGCACAAGACCCTGATCGTGACCAACGACTTCCCACCCCGTCCAGGCGGTATCCAGGCGTTCCTGCACAACATGGCGCTGCGCCTGGACCCCGCGGACATCGTCGTGTACGCCTCCACCTGGAAGCGGAGCCGGGAGGGGGTGGAGGCGACGGCCGCCTTCGACGCCGAGCAGCCGTTCACCGTCGTGCGCGACCGGACGACGATGCTGCTGCCCACACCGGCGGCGACCCGGCGCGCGGTGTCGCTGCTGCGCGAACACGGCTGCGCCTCGGTGTGGTTCGGGGCGGCGGCCCCGCTCGGCCTGATGGCGCCCGCGCTGCGCCGGGCGGGGGCCGAGCGGCTGGTGGCCACGACCCACGGGCACGAGGCCGGCTGGGCGCAGCTGCCCGCCGCCCGCCGACTGCTCGGCCGGATCGGCGAGTCCACGGACACCCTCACCTACCTGGGCGAGTACACGCGTTCCCGGATCGCCGGCGCGCTCAGCGACGAGGCGGCCGCGCGGATGGTGCAACTGCCGCCCGGCGTCGACGAGAAGACCTTCCACCCCGGCTCGGGCGGCGAGGAGGTCCGCGCCCGGCTCGGTCTCACCGACCGCCCGGTGGTCGTCTGCGTCTCCCGGCTGGTGCGCCGCAAGGGGCAGGACACCCTGATCCGGGCCCTGCCCCGCATCCTCGCCCGGCAGCCGGAGACGGTGCTGCTCGTGGTCGGCGGCGGCCCGTACGAACAGGAGCTGCGCACCCTCGCGCGGGACACCGGGGTCGCGGACTCGGTGCGCTTCACCGGCTCCGTGCCCTGGTCGGAGCTGCCCGCCCACTACGGCGCCGGTGACGTCTTCGCGATGCCCTGCCGGACGCGCCGGGGCGGACTCGACGTGGAGGGTCTCGGCATCGTGTACCTGGAGGCGTCCGCGACGGGCCTGCCCGTGGTGGCGGGCGACTCGGGCGGCGCCCCGGACGCGGTGCTGGACGGCGAGACCGGCTGGGTGGTGCGCGGCGGCTCGGAGGAGGAGACCGCCGAGCGCGTCCTCGCCCTCCTCGACGACCCCGAACTGCGCCGCCGGATGGGGGAGCGGGGGCGCGCGTGGGTCGAGGAGAAGTGGCGCTGGGACCTGCTGGCGGAGCGGCTGGAGAAGCTGCTCTGAACGCCGCCGCTCCGAACACCGCTGCGGACCGCTGACGGCGCGCACCCGCGGCGAGGACGCGCGCCGTCAGCGGTCCGCAGCACCGGCTACTTCCGGTACAGCGCCTCGATCTCGTCCGCGTAGTCCCGCGCCACCACGCTCCGCTTGAGCTTCAGGGACGGCGTGAGGTGCCCCGAGTCCTCCGTGAACTGGGCGGTCAGCACCCGGAACCGGCGCACCGACTCGGCCTGGGACACCGCGGCGTTGCCGTCGTCGACCGCGGACTGGATCGCGGCCAGCAGGTCCGCGTCCTCGCACAGCGTCGCCGCCGTGGAACCGGCCGGCTTGCCCTGCTCGGCGCACCAGCGGGCCAGGAACTCCTCGTCGATGGTGACCAGCGCGCCCACGAACGGCCGCCCGTCGCCCACCACCATGCACTCCGCGACCAGCGCGTGCGCGCGGATGCGGTCCTCGATCACGGCCGGGGCGACGTTCTTGCCGCCCGCGGTGACGATGATCTCCTTCTTCCGGCCGGTGATGCTGAGGTAGCCCTCCTCGTCGAGGGAGCCGAGGTCACCGGTGTGGAACCAGCCGTCGGCGAGGGCCTCCTCGGTGGCGGCCGGGTTGTTCCAGTACTCCTTGAACAGGTGCTCGCCGTGCAGCAGCACCTCCCCGTCGTCCGCGATGCGGATCACCGAGCCGGGCAGCGGCTGGCCGACCGTGCCGATCTTCGGCTTGTCCCAGGGGTTGAAGGCGGTCGCGGCGCACGACTCGGTCAGGCCGTAGCCCTCCAGGACCGTGAAGCCGATGCCGCGGAAGAAGTGGCCGAGACGCTCGCCGAGCGGGGCGCCGCCGGAGATGGCGTACTCGCCGCGGCCGCCGAGGACGGTCCGCAGCTTGCCGTAGACGAGCTTGTCGCACACGAAGTGCTTGACCCTGAGCCCGAGGGACGGGCCCGACGGGGTGTCCAGCGCGCGGCTGTACGCGATCGCCGTGTCCGCCGCGAAGTCGAAGATCCGTCCCTTGCCGTCCGCCTGCGCCTTCGCGCGCGCCGAGTTGTAGACCTTCTCGAAGACCCGCGGCACGCCGAGGATAAGCGTGGGCCGGAACGCCGCCAGTTCGTCGGTGAGGTTCTTGATGTCCGGGAGGCAGCCGAGCCGGATCGGCGCCATCATCGGCGCGATCTGCACCAGCCGCCCGAAGACGTGCGCGAGCGGCAGGAAGAGCAGGACGGAGCACTCGCCGGTACGGAACAGGGGGCGCAGCCGCTCCACGATGTTGCCGCACTCGGCGAAGAAGCTGCGGTGGGTGAGCACACAGCCCTTGGGGCGGCCGGTGGTGCCGGAGGTGTAGACGATGGTCGCCGGGTCGTCGGCCTTCGCCAGCGAGCCACGCTCCTCGACCGTGGCGTCGGTGACGTCCTGGCCGAGCCGGCCGAGCTCCTCCACCGCGCCGGCCTCGAGCTGCCACACGTGCTTCAGGGCGGGCAGCCCCTCCCGCACGGACTCGACGGTCTCCGCGTGCCCCGGCAGCTCCACCACGCAGGCGGTGGCGCCCGAGTCGCCGAGTATCCACTCCACCTGCTCCGGCGAGCTCGTCTCGTACACCGGCACGGTCACGGCGCCCGCGGACCAGATCGCGAAGTCGAGCAGGGTCCACTCGTAACGGGTGCGCGACATCAGGCCGACCCGGTCGCCGGGCTGGACGCCCGCGGCGATCAGGCCCTTGGCGGCGGCCCGTACCTCGGCGAGGAACGCGGTGGCGGTGACGTCCTGCCAGCCGGCGTCCGTCCTGCGGGCGATGACGGCGACGTCCGGGTGCTGCGCGGCGTTTCTGCGGACGATGTCGGTGAGGTTGCCGTCCGTCGGGACCTCGTACAAAGCCGGAAGGCTGAACTCGCGCAAGACTGCTGCTCCTCATAGGGCGCCGGCGCCACGACTCTGTGTTGCTGCGACGGTGCGGTCCAAGGCTCGGGCAGGTGCTCCGGAATCATGGGAAATCCCGGGCACGACTGGACTGCCCGGACGTTACCCGCCGGTATGGCCTCTCCGACAGGGGGTCCCGGCGAGATGTCTGTTCCATCACACACGGCGGTCCTCCCCGGCGCACAGTAGTCCACAGCCTTGACAACTGGCGAGTAACCGCAGGTCCGACCGCCTCTGTTCACATCTGTCCCGTGCGTCCTACTCTTGATCGTCATGGCATCCACCACCGGCGGTCACCCCGCAACACGCATCCACGTGGTCAGCGACGTGCACGGCAACACGACGGACCTGGCCCGGGCGGGCGAGGGCGCGGACGCCCTGGTCTGCCTCGGTGACCTGGTCCTCTTCCTCGACTACGCCGACCACTCGCGGGGCATCTTCCCCGACCTGTTCGGGGCGGAGAACGCGGGGCGGATCGTCGCGCTGCGGACGGCACGCCGCTTCGAGGAGGCCCGGGCCTTCGGGACCCGGTTGTGGGCGGGCATCGAGGAGGACCGGGCGACGGTCATGGAGAAGGCGGTGCGCAAGCAGTACGCGGAACTGTTTCCGGCCTTCCCGACCCCGACGTACGCCACCTACGGCAACGTCGACGTGCCGGCCCTGTGGCCGGAGTACGCCGGTCCGGGTACCACGGTGCTGGACGGGCAGCGCGTCGAGATCGGCGGGCGGACCTTCGGCTTCGTGGGCGGCGGCCTGCGCACTCCGATGCGGACCCCGTACGAGATCAGTGACGAGGAGTACGCGGCGAAGATCGAGGCCGTCGGCGAGGTGGACGTGCTGTGCACCCATATCCCTCCCGAGGTGCCGGAACTCGTGTACGACACGGTCGCCCGGCGCTTCGAGCGCGGCAGCCGCGCCCTGCTGGACGCCATCCGCCGCACCCGGCCGCGCTACTCGCTCTTCGGGCACGTCCACCAGCCGCTGGCACGGCGGATGCGGATCGGGGCGACCGAGTGCGTCAACGTCGGGCACTTCGCGAGCAGCGGGAAGCCGTGGGTGCTCACGTGGTGAGGCCCGCGGCGGACGGCGGCCGGAACCCGGTGGTACCCGTGAACCGGACGAACGCCAGGTCGGGTGAGAACGGTCCACCGGGCGCGCGGTAGCCTTCACGCTGCACACACGTGCGTACCGATTTCTTCCCCGGGCCAGGTCCCGCCGGCCCGGGGCGACGTTCGATCCGGACCGCATGCGGAGGAGCCACGGCGATGGCGGAACACACCAGTTCGAGCATCACGATCGAGGCGGCACCGGCCGACGTCATGGGCGTGATCGCGGACTTCGCCCGCTACCCGGACTGGACCGGTGAGGTGAAGGAGGCGGACGTGCTCGCGACGGACGACCAGGGCCGCGCCGAGCAGGTCCGCCTCGTCATGGACGCGGGCGCGATCAAGGACGACCAGGTCCTCGCGTACACCTGGACCGGCGGCCACGAGGTCTCCTGGACCCTGGTGAAGTCCCAGATGCTGCGCTCCCTCGACGGCTCGTACCTGCTGAGGCCGGCCGGTCCCGGCGCCACCGAGGTCACGTACCGGCTCACGGTCGACGTCAAGATCCCCATGCTCGGCATGATCAAGCGCAAGGCGGAGAAGGTCATCATCGACCGCGCGCTGGCCGGTCTGAAGAAGCGGGTCGAGTCGGGGGACCCGGAGGCGAAGTAGCCGGGCGGTCGCGGGTGACGGACCCCACGGCGCGACCCGCGCCCTTCGGCGCTCGCTCACCCCCTGCCGGACGGCGCACGACCCCTCCGGGGGCGCGCGGGTAGCGTTCACCCTCATGCGCTCCATCCTGATCACCGGTCCCGGCGGCAGCGGCCGTACGACCGTCGCCGCGGCCACCGCGCTGCGGGCCGCCCGCGACGGCGCCCGCACCCTCGTGCTCAGCGCCGACCGCACCGACGGCCTCGGCGCCGCGCTCGGCGTCCCCACCGGCGACCGGCCCGTCGAGGCGGCCCCCGGGCTCACCGCGTGGCGTCCCGACGCGGCCGAGGGCTTCCGCACGGACCTGGCCGGCCTCCAGGAACGGGCGGCCACGGTCCTCGACCTCCTGGGCGCCTCCCGGCTCGACGCCGAGGAGCTCACCCCGCTCCCCGGCGCCGCGGAGCTCAACCTCCTGCGCGCCCTGCGCGACTCCGTCCTCTCCGGGGCCTACGACCTGCTCGTCGTCGACCTGCCCCCGGCGCCGCAGGCCCTCGACCTCCTCGCGCTCCCCGAGGAGCTGCGCCGTTACCTCCGCCGGCTGCTGCCCCCGGAGCGGCAGGCCGCCCGCGCCCTGCGCCCGATGCTCGGCCGCCTCGCGGGCGTCCCGATGCCCGCCGAGTGGCTGTACGAGACGGCCGCCCGCTGGGAGACCGAACTCGCCGCCGTACAGGCCGTCCTGGAACGGCCCGCCACGACCGTACGGCTGGTCGCCGAACCCGGACCGGGCGGCGCCGACCAGGTGCGCACCGCCACCACCGGCCTCGCCCTGCGGGGCCTGCGCCCCGACGCGCTGGTCGCCAACCGCGTCCTGCCGTCCGCCACCGGTGACACCTGGCTCGCCGGACCCGTCGCCCAGCAGCGCAAGACCCTGGAGGACTGGCGGGACACGTACGGCGGCGGACCGGCCGCCCTCCTCCCGGTGCACGAGGTCGCCCACCTCGGGCGCGACCCCCGCGGCGGCGACGACCTCACGGCGCTCGACGTGCCCGGGGCCGGCCCGGCGCCCGCCCCGCCGGAGTGGCCCGTCACCGACCGGCTCGCCGACGAGGGCGTCCTGGTCTGGCACCTCCCGCTGCCCGGCGCGATACGCGAGGAGCTCGACCTGGTCCGGCGCGGCGACGAACTCGTCGTCACCGCCGGGGGCTTCCGCCGCATCGTCCCGCTGCCGTCGGCCCTGCGCCGGTGCACGGTGCGGGGCGCGGCCCTGCGTGAGGGCGCACTGCGGATCCGGTTCGCGCCCGACCCGGAGCTGTGGCCCAGGGGCCGCTGAGGCCGCCGTTCGGGTACCGTCGAAAGCACGCATCCCCGTCCCAGGAGTCCGCCATGAGCGAAGAGCGCCCCCCGTCCGACGCCGCTCGCGAGGAGCCGGCCGACGAGGTGCGAGCCGCCGACGCGACCGACCCGGACGCCTGGGCGACGGCCTGCGAGGAGGACCTCGAGGCGGAGAAGGCCCGGCGCCGCGCCCGGTACGGGCCGCCCCCGGGATCGGCCGCCGAGGAGCTGCGCAAGCTGGTCGAGACCGTCGCCGACAAGCTGTCCGGGCTGCAGTCGCCGCTCCTCGGGGCCGCCGCCTCGGGCACCGCCCAGCAGGTGGTGAACCAGGTGGTGCGCCAGGCGAAGGCCGCGGTGGAACCCGTGATCGAACGCAACCCTGAGGTCTTCGACCACCTGGCCGCGGCCGGCTCCGAACTGCTCGCCGCCTACCGCTCCGCGGTGCAGGCCCAGGAACGCCGCTGGACCGATCGTGGGACCGCGCGCCGGGACGAGGGTGAGGGCCCCGGCCCGAGTGAGCGCATCGACGTGGACTGAGGGTCCCCTCGGGTACGGTTGGCCGTAGCGGGGCTCGACCGAACTGAGGGATTCATGGGACTCACCATCGGCGTCGACATCGGCGGCACGAAGATCGCGGCCGGCGTGGTCGACGAGGAAGGCAACATCCTCTCGACCCACAAGGTGCCGACCCCGGGCACGCCCGAGGGCATCGTGGACGCCATCGCCTCCGCCGTCGACGGCGCGCGGGCCGGGCACGAAATCGTCGGTGTCGGCATCGGCGCCGCCGGCTACGTGAACCGCCAGCGCTCGACGGTCTACTTCGCGCCCAACATCGACTGGCGCCAGGAGCCGCTCAAGGAGAAGGTCGAGGCGCGCGTCGGCCTGCCGGTCGTCGTGGAGAACGACGCGAACGCGGCCGCCTGGGGCGAGTACAAGTTCGGCGCGGGCAAGGGCCACCGCAACGTCATCTGCATCACGCTCGGCACCGGCCTCGGCGGCGGCATCATCATCGGCAACAAGCTGCGCCGCGGCCACTTCGGCGTGGCCGCCGAGTTCGGCCACATCCGGATGGTGCCCGACGGCCTGCTGTGCGGCTGCGGCTCGCAGGGCTGCTGGGAGCAGTACGCCTCCGGCCGCGCCCTCGTGCGGTACGCGAAGCAGCGCGCCAACGCCACGCCGGAGCGCGCCGAGGTGCTGCTCTCGCTGGGCGACGGCACCCACGAGGGCATCGAGGGCAAGCACATCTCCATGGCCGCGCGGCAGGGCGACCCGGTGGCCGTCGACTCCTACCGCGAGCTGGCCCGCTGGGCCGGCGCCGGCCTCGCCGACCTGGCCTCGCTGTTCGACCCGTCCGCGTTCATCGTCGGCGGCGGACTGTCGGACGAGGGCGAGCTGGTCCTCGACCCGATCCGCAAGTCCTACAAGCGCTGGCTCGTCGGCGGCAACTGGCGTCCGGTGGCCGACGTGATCGCCGCCCAGCTCGGCAACAAGGCGGGCCTGGTGGGCGCGGCGGACCTGGCCCGGGAGCCCGACCCGATCATGTAGGACGACGGCTCACCACGCACGCTGACACGTACGACGGCGCCCGCCGCCCCGCCCGGGGCGGCGGGCGCGGCGTATCTTGATCGTCATGGTGACCACCACGGTGCTTCCCGGCTCCCGGACCGAGGCCGACGGCTCCGCCGTCGTGCGGGTGCTGAGCTACAACATCCGCTCGATGCAGGACGACACCGCCGCGCTGGCCCGGGTGATCACCGCCTGCGCCCCGGACCTGGTGCTCCTCCAGGAGGCCCCCCGCTTCTTCCGCTGGCGCAAGAAGCTGGCGCGGCTGGCGGCGGCCTCCGGGCTCGTCCACCTCTCGGGCGGCGCCACCGCCGCGGGCCCCGCCCTGCTGTGCTCGCTGCGGGCGCGGGTCGAACGCACCGAGGACGTGCTGCTGCCCCTCACCCCCGGCCTGCACCGGCGCGGCCTCGCCACGGCGGTCGTCCGGTTCGGCGGCGCCCGGCTCGGGGTGCTCAGCACGCACCTGAGCCTGCGGAAGGACGAGCGGTACGAGCAGTCCGGCATGCTCCTTGACCGGCTGGCCGGGATGGGCGTGGAGCACGCGGTCGCGGGCGGCGACCTCAACGACACCCCCGACGGGCGGAGCTTCCAGCGCCTGGCCGCCGAGCTCCAGGACGGCTGGGCGACGGCCCCGTGGGGCGGGGAGTACACCTCCACGGCGACGGACGCCGTCAAGCGGATCGACGCGGTCCTCGCCACCCCGGGCGTCGAGGTCCTGGGCTGCGGCGTGCCCCGGGAGCACCCCGGAGTGACGGAGGCGGACCTGCGGGCGGCCACCGACCACCTGCCGGTGCTGGCCGCCCTCAGGGTGCCCGCCGCATCCTGACCGGCGCGGGCGGCGCGGGCGGCGCGCGGTCCCGCGACCGCTCAGACGACCGCCCCGCGTCCCGGGTCGTCGTTCTCCTCGTCGTCGTCCTGCATGCGCAGCACCAGCGTGGCGAAGCCGCCGAGGAAGCCCCCGATGCCCAGGGTGGCCAGCCACCAGGTCATGTGCCAGCCGAGGAGCACGGCGAGCAGCAGCAGGAGGGGGCCGCCCACCACCCCGAGCCAGGCGAACTTGGCCGTCGTGTCGGCGGCGGGCAGCGGGGGCGGCTCGGGCGGCACGAAGTGGCCCTCGCCGTCCTCGTCGTCGTCCTCCGCGCCGCCCTTGCCGGACCTGTCCGGTTCGGGCTCGGCCAGCCGGTAGTCACGCGGGCCGCCGACGCCGGGCGCGAAGGCGACGGAGCCGCCCAGGGGCAGGGTCGCGGCGGGACCGCCCTGCTCGGCGGAGTCCCCGCCCTTCTCGGCGTCCTCGGACCTCGCGGACTGCTCGGACGGCTCGTCGGAGGACGTCCCGGAGGGTTTCTTCTCGGCGGATCTGCCGGGACGTCCCCCGCCGGGCTCTCCGGCGGACTCCTCGGCGGAGTCGTTCGGGTCCGTCTCCAGCAGTGCCAGGTCCTCCACCGACTTGAACGGCTTCGCCCCGGGCGGGTCCGGCGGCTCGTCCCCGTACCCGGCGACGATGGCCCGCCAGGCGGCGTCCTCGTCGAACGGAACGCCCGGCTCCGCACCGGGCGGCGGCGTACCGGCCGGCGTACCGGAAGGCGTGTCGCCGGGCGGCACGGCGGAAGGAAGACCGGCGGACGGGGTGCCGCCGGCGCCGGAGGTGCCGGAGGAGTCGCCTGGGGAGGAGCCGCCGAAGTCGCCGCGGTCCCCGCCCGGCGGCGCCTCCTTCTCCTCCGGCTCGCGCTCGGAGTCGTGCTCAGCCACCAGTGGCCGTCCCTTCCCGCTGTTCCGCCGGCGTCGCGGTCGCCTCCTCGCCGGCGTCGGCCGAGGGGGCGAGCCGGCCGATGAAGGCGTGACTCTCCTCGAAGATCAGGTCTGCGTCGTTGTCCAACGTCGCGACGTGGTAGCTCTGTTCCAGCAGGATCTCGGTGACGTCCGTGGACGAGACCCGGCCGAGGACGCGCGCCGAGTCGGCCGGCGGCACCACGTGGTCCTCGACGCTGTGCAACAGCAGCAACGGCTGGGTGACCTGCGGAAGTTCCTTGTCGACCAGCTGGAAGAAGGTCCGCAGCGAGTGCGCCGCGTGCAGCGGCACCTTGGCGTAGCCCACCTCGGCGGCACCCTCCTTCCTGATGTCGCTGGTGATCCCGTTCGTCGTACGGACGAAGTGGCGGAGCACGGGAAGGGCGTGCGCGGCCAGGCCGTGCACCCTGTTCCCCGGGTTGACGAGGACGATCCCGGAGATGTCGTCGCCGTGCCGCGCGGCCAGCCGCAGCGCCAGGGCACCGCCCATGGACAGCCCGAGGACGAAGACCCGCGCGCAGCGCTCACGCAGGGCGCGCAGCTCGCGGTCCACCTCCGCGTACCAGTCCTGCCAGCCGGTGAGCTGCATGTCCTCCCAGCGCGTGCCGTGCCCGGGCAGCAGCGGCAGCGAGACGGTCAGACCGCGCTCGGCGAGGTGTTCGGCCCAGGGGCGCAGTGACTGCGGGGAACCGGTGAAGCCGTGGCAGAGGAGGACGCCGACCTCCCCGCCCTCGTGGCGGTACGGCTCGGCTCCAGGGAGGACCCGCACGTTCGGTCTCCTGTTCGGTGAGGTGGGGCGGTCGGAACGGGGGTGGTCAGAGCTTCGCCGGTCGGGGACCGGTACACGCCCTGCGGCGCACGGGCCACGGGACGCCGCCCCGAGGCGTCGCGGGCCGACGAGGCGTACTTCACCGTACGCGACCCCACTGACACCGACCAGGGGTTTCGCCCACCCGGGACGACCGCCGGCGACCGTGCCGGAACCGCGCCGGACCGGCTCCGCGCGGTCCGCGATACGGGCCGTCCGGCCCCGGGGCCCCGCGCCGGGTTAAGGTCTGACCGACAGACACAGGAGGCACTCGGTTGTTGTACGGCGCGATGAAGGTGGGCATCGGGGGGCCGCTGAAGCTCGCCTTCAGGCCCTGGGTGGAGGGCCTGGAGAACGTTCCCGCCGAGGGCCCGGCGATTCTCGCGAGCAATCACCTCTCGTTCTCCGACTCGTTCTTCCTGCCCGCGGTCCTCGACCGCAAGGTGACGTTCATCGCGAAGGCGGAGTACTTCACCACGCCCGGCGTCAAGGGCCGGATGACCGCCGCCTTCTTCAAGGGCGTCGGCCAGCTCCCGGTGGACCGCTCCGGTACGCGCGGCGCGGGCGAGGCGGCGATCAAGAGCGGCATCGAGGTCCTGGAGCGCGGTGAGCTGTTCGGCATCTACCCCGAGGGCACGCGCTCGCCCGACGGCCGCCTCTACCGGGGCAAGCCCGGCGGTCTCGCGCGGGTGACGCTCGCCACCGGCGCCCCGGTGATCCCGGTCGCCATGATCGACACCGAGAAGATCCAGCCGCCGGGGAAGGTCGTCCCCAAGCTGATGCGCCCCGGCATCCGGATCGGCAAGCCCCTCGACTTCAGCCGCTACCAGGGCATGGAGCACGACCGGTTCGTGCTGCGCGCGGTGACCGACGAGGTCATGTACGAGATCATGAAGCTCTCCGGCCAGGAGTACGTCGACATCTACGCGACCGCCGCCAAGCGGCAGATCGCGGAGGCGGCCAAGGCGGAGAAGCAGGCGCAGAAGGAAGCGGAGAAGGCGCACCGGGAGCCGGCGAAGGAGCAGGAGGCGGGCGCGGAGAGGGAACGCTCCGGTTCGTAGCCGCGTCCGTCAGGGGAGGGGAGCGAGCGGCCGAGAAGGGGGAACCGGGTGCCCGGGCGCGAGAGAGTCATGAGGATGTCGGTCGAGCAGCCGCTGTGGCGGGCCCTGACCGGCTACCGCATCCTCACCCTGCTGTACGCGATCGGCCTGTTCATCAGCGCGTACGACGCGTTCGTGCGCCCCTGGGTGGCCATCGCCTACTTCGCGGTCCTGGCCGGGTGGACGCTGGCGACCCTGCCCAAGGTGGCGAACGCGGCCGGCTGCACCAAGCGGTTCCTCGCCGCCGACCTCACCATCGCGCTCGCCGGCATCCTGCTCACCCGGGTCGCCGACGACGCGTCCCGGATCGAGGCCGGCGGACCCACGCTGCCGTCGATCTGGACCGCCGGCGCCGTGCTGGCGTTCGCGATCAAGGGCGGCTGGCGCTGGGCCGCCTTCGCCTCCACGCTGGTCGCCGTCGCCAACCTGGTCGAGCGCGGCGCCCCGACCCGCGACACCGTCCACAACGTGCTGCTCGTCTGCATCGCCTCCGTCGCCATCGGCTACGTGGTCGAGGTCGCCCGCGCCTCCGAGCGCACCCTCGCCCGCGCCCTGGAGATCGAGGCCGCGACGCGGGAGCGGGAGCGGCTGGCCCGCGACATCCACGACAGCGTGCTCCAGGTCCTCGCCATGGTGCAGCGCCGCGGGAACGCGCTCGGCGGCGAGGCGGCGGAGCTGGGCCGGATGGCGGGCGAGCAGGAGGTGGCGCTGCGCAGCCTGGTCTCGGGCGGGCTCGTCCCCGTCTCCCACGCGTCGGAGGACGCGTCCGAGGGTGCGGTGGTCCGGGTGGTCGAGGAGTCCGACGACCCCGGGGAGCGGGACGGGGCGGACGGGGCGGGGGCGGCCCGGGGCCCGGTGGACCTGCGGGCGCTGCTCACCCCGTACGCCGGCGCCCGGGTCACCCTCTCGGAGCCGGGCGCCCCGGTGCCGCTCGGCCCGCACGCCGCGCGCGAGCTGGCCGCCGCGGTCGGCGCCGCCCTGGACAACGTCCGCGGTCACGCCGGCGCGGACGCCAGCGCCTGGATATTGGTCGAGGACGAGCCGGACGAGGTGATCGTGACCGTGCGCGACGACGGCCCCGGCATCCCGGACGGGCGGCTCGCCCAGGCCGAGGGCGAGGGGCGGCTCGGCGTGGCCCTGTCCATCCGGGGACGGCTGCGCGACATCGGCGGCACGGCCGAGGTCATCTCGGTCCCGGGGCAGGGCACCGAAGTGGAACTGAAGATACCGAGGGCCCGTACGGGCACCGGCGGCACACGGGGGAAGGCGGAGCGGGGATGACGGGCGGCACGGAGCGCCGGGCGGACGAGCGGCGGGACGGACGGCAGGAGACCCTCAGGGTCATGGTGGTCGACGACCACCCGATGTGGCGCGACGCCGTCGCCCGCGACCTGGCCGAGGCCGGTTTCGACGTGGTCGCCACCGCCGGCGACGGCGAGCAGGCGGTGCGCCGTGCCCGGGCCGTCGCGCCGGACGTCCTGGTGCTGGACCTGAACCTGCCCGCCAAGCCCGGCGTGCAGGTGTGCAAGGAGCTGGTCGGCGCCGACCCGGCGCTGCGCGTCCTCGTCCTGTCGGCCAGCGGCGAGCACGCGGACGTGCTGGAGGCGGTGAAGTCCGGGGCCACCGGCTACCTGCTCAAGTCCGCCTCCACGACGGACCTGATCGACGCGGTGCGCCGGACGGCCGTCGGCGACCCCGTCTTCACGCCCGGCCTCGCGGGCCTGGTCCTCGGCGAGTACCGGCGCCTGGCCTCCGAGCCGGCGCCCGCCCCGGGAGCGGACGAGCCGGACGCGCCCCGGCTCACCGAGCGCGAGACGGAGGTGCTCCGGCTGGTCGCCAAGGGGCTGAGCTACAAGCAGATCGCGGAGCGGCTGGTGATCTCCCACCGCACGGTCCAGAACCACGTGCAGAACACCCTGGGCAAGCTGCAGCTGCACAACCGCGTGGAGCTGGTGCGCTACGCCATAGAGAGAGGGCTCGACGAGGCGTAAACCGTCGGTTTCACCTCATAGAGTGATACGCGACTGATCAACTCGCCCAAATCGCATCGGAATTGACCTTTCGCACCATGCCCGAGTGAGCTGGATCACTATTAGCGTGACCGGTGTCAGGTGTCGTGCGTCCATGACGCGCGTCAGGCACGCGTATGGCGAAGGGACATTTCCATGCGGGTCGGAGTACTGACCGGAGGCGGCGACTGCCCCGGGCTCAACGCCGTCATCCGGGGCATCGTGCGCAAGGGCGTGCAGGAGTACGGCTACGACTTCACCGGCTTCCGGGACGGCTGGCGGGGTCCCCTCGAGAACGACAACGTGCGGCTCGACATCCCCGCCGTGCGCGGGATCCTGCCGCGCGGGGGCACCATCCTCGGCTCCTCGCGCACCAACCCCCTGAAGCGGGACGACGGCATCCGGCGCATCAGGGAGAACCTCGCCAAGCAGGAGGTCGAGGCGCTCGTCGCCATCGGCGGCGAGGACACACTGGGGGTGGCGGCCGAGCTGACGGACTCCTACGGCGTCCCCGTCGTCGGCGTCCCCAAGACCATCGACAACGACCTCTCGGCCACGGACTACACCTTCGGCTTCGACACGGCGGTCGGCATCGCGACGGAGGCGATCGACCGGCTGCACACCACGGCCGAGTCCCACATGCGCGTCCTCGTCGTCGAGGTGATGGGCCGCCACGCCGGCTGGATCGCCCTCCACTCCGGCCTCGCCGGCGGCGCCAACGTCATCCTCATCCCCGAGCAGCGGTTCGACGTGGAGCAGGTGTGCGCCTGGGTGACCTCACGGTTCCGGGCCTCGTACGCGCCGATCGTGGTCGTCGCCGAGGGCGCCATGCCGAAGGACGGCGAGATGGTGCTGAAGGACGAGACCCTCGACTCCTTCGGGCACGTCCGGCTGTCCGGCGTCGGCGAGTGGCTGGCCAAGCAGATCGAGAAGCGCACGGGCAAGGAGGCGCGGACCACCGTGCTCGGCCACGTCCAGCGCGGCGGCACCCCGAGCGCCTTCGACCGCTGGCTCGCCACCCGCTTCGGCCTGCACGCGATCGAGGCCGTCCGCGACGGTGACTTCGGCAAGATGGTCGCCCTGCGCGGCACGGACATCGTGCGCGTCCCGATCGCGGAGGCCACGGCGAAGCTGAAGACGGTCGACCCGAAGCTGTACGAGGAGGTCGGGGTGTTCTTCGGCTGAGGCCGGCCCGCCGGCCCCCTCCCGCAGAGCTCGCCCGGGTGCCGTACGGGACGCGAGATCGTCCCGTACGGCACCCGGGCATCCGTGTCCGCCGCCTACCGCGGCACCGCGCCCGTGCCGCTCAGCTGCCCGATCAGCTCCCGTACGACGGCCGCGCCCCGCAGGGACAGCACCGACTCGGGATGAAACTGGATCCCCGCGAACCCGGGACCGCGCACCGCGTGCACCTCGCCCGACCCGCTTCGGCTGACCTCCACCCCGTGCGCCGCCAGTTCCGCCGCCGCCGCGTCGTCGCACACCGCCACGAAGCTGTTGTAGAAGCCGACGGTCTCGGTGCGTCCGAACAGGTCGATCTCCGTCTGGGCCCCCTGGAACGGGACCTCCTTGCGCACGATGTCCAGCCCCAGCTCGGCCGCGATCAGCTCATGGCCCAGGCAGACGCCGAGCACACCGTGCCGGTCCGCCCCCCGCCCCCTGATGACGTCGGCGGCCAGTCCGCGCAGGAACCGCATCTTCGGGTCGTCCATGTCGGAGGGGTCGCCGGGACCCGGGCCCAGCACCACCGGGCCCTCGTGCGCGAGCACCGCCTCCCGCAGCCCCGGCGCGTCGTACCGCCGGACGGTGACGTCCAGGCCGCTCGACCGCAGCACGTGCGCGAGCATCGCGGTGAAGGTGTCCTCGGCGTCCACCACGAACGCGTGCCCGGACAGGTCCGCGGACGGGGCCTGCATCCGCAGCCAGAACGGCGCCAGCGAGGCCCGCCGTCCGTCGAGTGCCGCCCGTACCCGGGGGGCGTCCGCCAGCCGCGGCCGCGCCCCCTCCGTACGCGGCCTGCCGGGGCGTACGCCCAGCGCGGCCAGCACGCCCGCCGCCTTGGCGTGCGTCTCGGCGACCTCGCCCGCCGGGTCCGAACCACGGACGAGCGTGGCCCCCACCGCCACCTCCAGCCGGCCGTCGGCGGCGATGTCGGCGGTACGGATGAGGATGGGGGAGTCGAGGGTCTGGGCGCCGCCCGCGTCCCGCCCGAGCAGCGCCAGCGCGCCCGCGTAATAGCCGCGCCCGCCCGACTCGTACCGCTCGATCACCCGGCACGCGTTCTGCACGGGCGAGCCGGTGACCGTCGCCGCGAACATCGTCTCCCGCAGCACGTCCCGCACGTCCAGCGAGGACCGCCCGCGCAGCTCGTACTCGGTGTGCGCGAGGTGGGCCATCTCCTTCAGCCGGGGGCCGACCACGACCCCGCCCATGTCGCCGACCGTGCACATCATCTTGAGCTCCTCGTCGACGACCATGGAGAGCTCCTCGATCTCCTTGCCGTCGGCGAGGAAGTCCAGCAGGTGCTCCGGCGTCGGCCCGTCCGCAGGGTAGCGGTAGGTCCCGCTGATCGGGTTCATCACGACCGTCCCGCCCGACATCCGCACGTGCACCTCGGGGCTGGCCCCCACCAGGGTGCGGTCACCGGTGTGCACGACGAACGTCCAGTACGCGCCCCGCTCGCCCGCCAGCAGCCGCCGGAACAGCGCCAGCGCGTCCGCCCGGCCGAAGCCGGGGACCCGCCCCTCGTACGTCCGCCGGATCACGAAGTTCGCGCCCTCGCCCCGCCCGATCTCCTCACGCAGCACCCGCCCGACGGTCTCGGCGTACTCCTCGTCGCTCACGTCGAAGCCGCCGTCCTCGACCCGGACCCGGTGCCCGGGCAGCTCGGCGAGGGCTCGCTCCAGCGGCAGGCGGTGGGTCTCCTCGGGGGTGAGGAAGGCCAGCGGGGTGCCGTCGTCGCGGACGTCGAAACCGCGCTCGCGGATCTGGCGGAACGGCACGAGGGCGAGTCCCTCGCTCGGCAGGTCGGCGAGGTGCTCGTACGCGGTGACGGGCCCGACCAGCAGCTCCACCGTGTTGTGGTCGTGTCCGGGGGTACGGCGGTGCAGCAGGGCGAACGGTCGGGGGTCGTCCAGCAGGTCGAGCAGGTGCATGGCTGGTTCCTCTCGGTGGGGCTCACTGAGCCCGGTGGGGAGGGAAGCGGCCGCGTTCCGGCGGGAAACGCCGAAGGCCGCCCCTCGGGCGGCCTTCGCGAAGTCTTCGAGTACGCGCGATCAGCGGGCCGCCGGGTGAGCGGTCCACCACCAGTTCCGGTGCGGGATCGGATGCGCGTACATGGTGGGCACCCTACCGGAAACGGGCCGTTCCCCACGGGCGGAACGTGTCTCACTTGATGAGCACGGGGATGGACGCCCGACCCGACCCCGTAATGTTGACGTCGTGACCGTGAACGCTAAGACCGGCGCGAGCGCCGGCAACACCTGGCGAGACCTGCCCGCGGCGCAGCAGCCCGAGTACCCCGACCCCGAGGCTCTGCGCGCAGTGATCGCGGACCTCGAGTCGTATCCGCCGCTCGTCTTCGCGGGCGAGTGCGACCAGCTGCGCGCCCGGTTGGCGTCTGTCGCCAAGGGAGAGGCGTTCCTGCTCCAGGGCGGCGACTGCGCCGAGGCCTTCGACGCCGTGTCCGCCGACCACATCCGCAACAAGCTCAAGACGCTGCTGCAGATGGGCGCCGTCCTCACGTACGCGGCCTCCGTGCCCGTGGTGAAGGTGGGCCGGATCGCGGGCCAGTACTCCAAGCCGCGCTCCAAGCCGACCGAGACCCGCGACGGCGTCACCCTGCCGACCTACCGCGGCGACTCGGTCAACGGCTTCGACTTCACCGAGGCGGCCCGTGTCCCGGACCCCGAGCGCCTGAAGCGGATGTACCACGCGTCCGCCTCCACGCTGAACCTGGTGCGCGCCTTCACCACCGGCGGCTACGCCGACCTGCGGCAGGTGCACGCCTGGAACCAGGACTTCGTGCGGTCCTCGCCGTCCGGGCAGCGCTACGAGCAGCTGGCGCGCGAGATCGACAACGCGCTGAACTTCATGCGGGCCTGCGGCACCGACCCGGAGGAGTTCAAGACCGTCGAGTTCTACGCCTCGCACGAGGCGCTGCTGCTCGACTACGAGTCGGCGCTGACCCGGGTGGACTCGCGCACCGGACACCTGTACGACGTCTCCGGCCACATGGTGTGGGTCGGTGAGCGCACCCGGCAGCTGGACCACGCGCACATCGAGTTCGCGTCGAAGATCCGCAACCCGGTCGGCATCAAGCTCGGCCCGACGACGACGGCCGAGGAGGCGCTCCAGTACATCGAGCGGCTCGACCCCGAGCGGGAGCCCGGCCGGCTGACCTTCATCGTCCGGATGGGCGCCGACAAGGTCCGCGACCGGCTGCCCGAGCTGGTCGAGAAGGTCACCGCCTCGGGCGCGACCGTGGTCTGGGTCACCGACCCGATGCACGGCAACACCTTCGAGGCGGCCTCCGGGCACAAGACCCGCCGCTTCGACGACGTGCTCGACGAGGTCAAGGGCTTCTTCGAGGTGCACAAGGCGCTGGGCACCCATCCGGGCGGCATCCACGTGGAGCTGACCGGCGACGACGTCACCGAGTGCGTGGGCGGCGGCGACGAGATCTTCGTGGACGACCTCCACCAGCGGTACGAGACGGCCTGCGACCCGCGGCTGAACCGCAGCCAGTCGCTGGACCTGGCGTTCCTCGTGGCCGAGATGTACCGGGACCAGTAGGGGCGTCGCCCGTTACCGAAGTGTCCACTGGGGCGCGGATCACAGACGATCCGCGCCCCTTCCGGCTTTTGCGGCACTTGCGTGACGGGTAAGGTTAGGTTTGCCTCACCGAACAGTTCGGGGCCCTGGTCAGTCGCCCGCGGTCCATCGGTACGGCACGATCATGACCATGGAACCTGTCGGGAGGTGGACCGCGTGTTCGTCTGCAGCTGTTTCGGTGTGACCGAGGAGCAGGTGAGGAAGCACGCGGAAGCCGGTGCCTGCACCCCCCGGCAGATCGCCTCCGCCTGCAAGGCCGGCACCGACTGCGGTGGCTGCGTCCGGCGCATCCAGGCGCTGCTGGGCCGTGGCGCGTGCCCCCGCAGGCAGCTGATCGACCAGGGCGGGTCCAGCCTCGCGGAGCTGCCCGAGGCGGCCTAGCGGCCGCGGCGTGCCCGATCAGTACACCTAGGGCGTCGTGAAACCGCCGGTGCCCGGTCCCGAGGGGTCCGGCTGGGACTGCTCGATGACGGTCGAGATGTACAGCGCCTCGCCGAGCTTGTCGATCAGCTCCAGCTGGGTGTCCAGGTAGTCGATGTGGTGCTCCTCGTCGGCGAGGATCGCCTCGAAGACGTTGGCGGACGTGATGTCGCCCTTGTTCCGCATCACCTCGACGCCGCGCCGCAGCCGGTCGATGGCCTCGACCTCGACCTGCTTGTCGGCCTGGAACATCTCCGTCACCGTCTGTCCGACCCGGACGTGGAAGAGCCGCTGGTAGTTCGGCAGGCCGTCCAGGAGCAGGATGCGGTCGGTGAGCAGTTCGGCGTGGCGCATCTCGTCGAAGGACTCGTCCCGCGTGTACTTGGCGAGTTTCGTCCAGCCCTTGTGGTCCTGCAGCTTCGAGTGCAGGAAGTACTGGTTGATCGCGGTCAGCTCGGCGGTCAGCTGCTCGTTGAGGAATTCGAGGACCTCGGGGTCGCCCTGCATGGCAGAGGCTCCTTCCGGACGTGGGAAGAGGGGCCGGTTGCGCCGCATGATTGCACCGCGGTGGAGGGGCGTCCAGTAAGTGCATACTTAGTTAGTAAGGGCATGCTTAGTCGGATTGATCAGGATTGTCCTGAAATAACAGAGACCCGGGTCATCTCCACCGTTCCGTGTCTGTCAGGATGGAGCCATGGGTCAGCCGGTGGAACGCGAATCTGGAGCTCGTACACCCGGAGATCGCGCCCCGGACGGTGCGACGCGGCCGCAGCTCCCGCCGGGACAGCGACTCCAGCGCGGCTGGCCGGTCACCCACTACGGGCCCGTCCCGAAGTTCCGGCCCGAGCGCTGGGACTTCCGGGTCTTCGGCGCCACCGCGGACGGCGGGAAACACTGCTGGACCCACGAGGAGTTCACGGCCCTGCCCTACTCCACGGTCCTGGCCGACCTGCACTGCGTGACCAAGTTCAGCATGGTGGGCGCCGAATGGGGCGGCATTCCGGCCCGGACGATCCTGGACACCGCACCGCCCGCGCCGGACGTCACCCATGTGATGGTCTGGGCCGAGTACGGGTTCAGCTCCAACCTCCGCCTCGCGGACTTCGCGTCCGAGCGCACGATCTTCGCCACCCACAAGGACGGTGAGCTGCTCACCGCCGAGCACGGCTTCCCGCTCCGGCTGATCGTCCCCCACCTGTACGCCTGGAAGGGACCCAAGTGGGTGCGCGGCGTGGAGTACATGACCGCCGACCGCCGCGGCTTCTGGGAGGAGCGCGGCTACCACAACGTCGGCGATCCCTGGAAGGAGCAGCGGTACTCCTACCAGGAGCAGCCGGAGGAGGGTTCCGGGCTTTGAGCCCTCCCAGCCCGCCGCGGGCCGGGAGTTCCGGGCCCGGAGGTCAGCCGTCCCGGAGCTTCTTCAGCCGCTCCACGTCCGCCGCGTGCCCCGCCTGGCCGCCGGGCGTCTCGATGACCAGGGGCACGCCCGCGGTGGCGGGGTGGGCCATCAGCGCGCGGAACGGATCCTCGCCGATGTGACCGGCGCCGATGTTCTCGTGCCGGTCCTTGTGGGCGCCCGCCACGTCCTTGGAGTCATTGGCGTGGACGAGCTTCAGCCGGCCCTCGCCCACGGTCTCCACCAGCAGGTCGAGCGTCTGGTGCATCCCGCTGGGCCCGGTCAGGTCGTGGCCCGCGGCGAAGATGTGGCAGGTGTCCAGGCAGATACCCAGCTTCGGATGGGCGTCGAGCGCCGCGAAGTACGGGCCGAAGTCCCAGGTGCGCGAGCACAGGGAGGCGCCCTGGCCCGCGGTCGACTCCAACAGCAGGTACGGGTCGTCGTCGTGCGTCAGCTCGTCGAGCAGCGGCAGCAGGTGCTCGCGGACCTGCGCGAGCGCCACGGAACGCTCCCGTCCGCCGGTGGCGCTGCCGGTGTGCACGACCACGCCCAGGGCGCCGATCTCACGGGCCCGGCGCAGCGAGTGCCTGAGCGACACCACGGACCGCTCGACCGTCGCCTCGGTGTGCGAACCGAAATTGATCAGGTACGGGGCGTGCACGTACGCCGGGATCGACTGCTGCGCACAGGCCTCTTGGAACGCCTCGTCCTGCTTCGGGTTGCCCGGGGGCGTCGCCCAGCCGCGCGGATTGGCCACGAAGACCTGGACGGTCTCGGCCCCCAGTTCACGGGCGTAGGAGAGGCCGACGGAGTGCAGGCCGCCGGCCACGGGCACATGGCCGCCGACGGGATTGCGATGGTGCTTGCTCACCCTTCCAGGGTGACACGCGCGGCACGGTGCCCGGCCACCGCCGCCGTGCCCGTCAGCCGATCCTGATGGTGATCGTCGAGCCCTTGGGCGCGGTGTCACCGCCGTCGACCGACTGGCCCTTGACCTCGTCGTTGAAGAAACCGAGCAGCCCCCGGTCCTCCTCGACCTCGAAGCCCGCGTCCTTGAGCTTCCGCTTCGCGTCGTCCGCGCTGTCACCCACGACGTCCGGCACCTCGATCATCTCGGGGCCCTTGGAGAGCGTCAGTGTGACCGTGTCGCCCTCGGCGAGCTCCTCGCCCTCGCCCGGCGACTGCTCCGCGACCCGGCCCTCGTCGAGCTCGGAGTGGACGCGCTCCTCGGCGACCTCCACCTTCAGCCCGGCCTCCTCCAGCGCCGCGGTGGCGTCCCCCTGCGAGGAGTCCGTCACGTCCGGCACCTCGACGGGGGCGCCCTTGCTGACGGTCAGCGCGATCGCCGAGCCGGAGCGGCGCTCCGTGCCCGCGGCGGGCTTCGTGGCGACGACGGAGCCCTTCGGGACGTCCTCGCTGAACGCGCGGCCGACCAGGCCGGGCTCCAGGCCCGCCTCCTTCAGCTCCGCCCTGGCCTCGTCCAGCTTCACACCCTCCAGGTCGGGCACCTTCACCGTCTCGGGGCCCCTGGAGATCGTCAGCGTCACCGTGCCGTTGTCCCGGATCCGCTCGCTCGGCTGCGGGTCGGTGCGGATGACCTTGCCGCGGTCGACGGTGTCGCTGTACGCGCGCTCGATGTCGACGGCCAGTCCGGCGTCCTCGACCCGCTTCTCCGCGTCGGCCTGCGCCTGGTCCAGCACCGCGGGGACCTTCGTGAACTGGCCCGAGTTGATGTACCAGACGCCCGCGCCGACGCCGAGCACCAGCAGCACCGCGGTCACGACGGCGAGCAGCCCGCGCCGGGGCGCCGTCCTGGGCCGCCGGGGCGCGGCGGGCGGTGCCTGCAGTCGGCTCGTACGGTGCAGCGCGTCGCCGTCGTCCGCCGGGACCGGGCGCGGCATCGTCAGCGCGCGCGGGATCACGCTCGTGCGGTCCTCGGAGTTGTCGTGGTGCCCGTGCTCCGCGGATATCGCCTGCGGGGGCACCGCGTCCAGCTGCTCCTCGCTCAGGCCGGCCCGCGCCCGGCGGGCCAGGGCGAGCAGCTCCACCGCGTCGTGCGGGCGCGACTCGGGGTCGCGGGCGGACGCCGAGACGACCAGCTCGTCCAGCTCGGGCGCCAGCCCCGGCACCGCGGCCGACGGCGCCGGCACGTCCGTGTGCAGGGCCTGGTAGAGCAGCTGGGCGGGGGTCTCCCCGGAGTGCGGCTTGGCGCCGGTGAGCATCTCGTACAGGACGACGCCGCACGCGTACACGTCGACCCGGGTGTCCGCCGTGCCGTGCTCCAGCTGTTCCGGGGCCAGGTAGGAGACGGTGCCGAGGACCGCGCCCGTCGTACTGGTGACGGTGTCCACCGCCCGTACGAGGCCGAAGTCGGCCACCTTCACCCGGCCGTCGTCCCCTATCAGGACGTTCTCCGGCTTCATGTCCCGGTGCACGAACCCGGCGCGGTGCGCGGCGCCGAGGGCGGCCAGCACCGGCTCCAGGATGTCCAGCGCGGCCCGCGGCTGCAGGGCGCCGCGCTCGCGCAGCACGTCCCGCAGGGTGCACCCGGCGACGTACTCCATCGCGAGGTAGACGTAGGAGCCGTCGGTGCCCTGGTCGAAGACCCCGACCACGTTCGGGTGGTCGAGGCGCGCCACCGACTTGGCCTCGCGGATGAACCGGTCGACGAACGTGCCGTCGGCGGCGAGGGTCGGGTGCATCACCTTGAGCGCGAGGACGCGGTCGAGGCGGGTGTCCACGGCCCGGTAGACCGTGGCCATCCCGCCGACCGCGATCCGCGCGTCGATGCGGTAACGGCCGTCGAGCACCTGCCCGATCAGCGGATCTTGAAGGGTCGTGTCCACGCAGGTGAGTGTACGAGCCGCCACTGTCAGGCCTGTCGGCCACGGGGCCGGCGGGACGGATCGCAGCACAGTCGTGACTGTTGCGCGACGGACACGGGACCGCCGGTGAGCAGCGGGACCACGCCGGTTCTGGCAGTGCCGGACGGTGCCGGGAGCGGGCGGGCGCGCGGGGAGCGGTGGACCGTACCGGCACGCGCCGCCGCTCGCGGTCAGAACGCGGGGCGCTCGGGGTCGAACTGCGCGCGGCCCGCCACCGGGGACGAGGCCTCGGCGAAGTGGCGCCGCGGGATGCGCCCCGCCCGGTACGCGAGCCGGCCCGCCTCCACCGCGTGCCGCATGCCCTCCGCCATGAGCACCGGCTCCTGGGCGCGGGTCACGGCCGAGGCGAGCATCACGCCCGCGCAGCCGAGCTCCATGGCGAGCGCCACGTCGGACGCCGTACCGGCGCCGGCGTCGAGGATGACCGGCACGCGCGCGTGCTCCACGATCAGCTGGAAGTTGTGCGGGTTGCGGATGCCCAGGCCGGAGCCGATGGGCGAGCCCAGCGGCATGATCGCCGCGCAGCCCACGTCCTGGAGCTTCCGGGCGAGGACCGGGTCGTCGTTGGTGTACGGCAGCACCGTGAAGCCGTCGTCGACCAGGGTCTCGGCGGCGTCGAGGAGCTCGATCGGGTCGGGCAGCAGCGTGCGCTCGTCGGCGATGACCTCCAGCTTCACCAGGTCGGTGCCGAGGGCCTCGCGCGCGAGGCGGGCGGTCAGCACGGCCTCGCCCGCGGTGAAGCAGCCCGCCGTGTTGGGCAGCAGGCGGATGCCCAGCTTCTCCAGCACGGACAGGACCGAGCCGTGGGACTTCGGGTCCACGCGGCGCATCGCGACCGTCGTCAGCTCGGTGCCGGAGGCCACCAGGGCGCGCTCCATGAGGTCCAGGCTGGGCGCGCCGCCCGTGCCCATGATCAGCCGGGAGGCGTACGTCGTGCCGCCGAGGACGAACGGATCGTCGGCCATGGGTCAGCCTCCTTGGACTGCGGTGAGGACTTCGACGCGGTCTCCCTCGGAGAGGGGGGTGGACGACCACTGCGCGCGTGGGACGACGGTTTCGTTGAGGGCGGCGGCGACACCG
Source organism: Streptomyces sp. CRN 30 (assembly GCF_034105845.1). NCBI lineage: Bacteria > Bacillati > Actinomycetota > Actinomycetes > Kitasatosporales > Streptomycetaceae > Streptomyces > Streptomyces sp. CRN 30. Next base: position 61,312 of record NZ_JAVRHI010000138.1, read on the forward strand.
GAGGGGGCCGCGGTGAGGGTGCTCACCAGCGCGTCCAGTGCGGTGTCCGCGGCGATCCGCCGGGACTCGCCGTTGACCGAGATGTCTATGCGGGCCGGTCCGGTGTTCATGCGGGCTGCTCCGAGAGGGCGGTGGCCGGGTGTGCGGTGGCGGCGAACCGCCGGGGGCTGAAGTCGCGGGCCACGTCCGGGAGGGCGCCGGTGGTGAGCACGTGCGCCAGGACGTCCCCGGTGACCGGGGTGAGGAGCACGCCGTTGCGGTAGTGCCCGGTGGCCAGCGCGAGGCCGTCCAGGTCGGTCGGGCCGAGCAGGGGTGCGTTGTCGGGGGAGCCGGGGCGCAGTCCCGCGCGCGTCTCGGTGAGCGGCAGTTCCGTGATGCCGGGGACCAGTTCGTGCGCGTCCCGCAGCAGCTCGTACACGCCGCCCGCGGTCACCGTGGTGTCCCAGCCGAGCTCCTCGCTGGTCGCGCCGACGACGAGCTCGCCGTTCTCCCGGGGCACCAGGTAGACGTGGCTGCCGCGGACCACGGCGCGCACGGTCCGGCTGAGGAACGGCGCGTACTGCGGGGGCACCGCCAGCCGCACGACCTGACCCTTCACGGGGCGTACGGGCGGCAGGACGGTGTCGGGCAGGCCGCCGACCCGGCCGCTGAGGCTGCCGGCGGCGAGCACGACCTGTCCGGCGGCCAGCCCGGTGCCGTCGGCGGTCCGCACCCCGGTGACCCGCTCCCGGGCGACCACGACCTCCTCGGCCCACACCCGGTGGAAGACCACTCCGGCGCGCTCGCAGGCCCGCACGAGGGCCCGGGCGAGGCGCCGGGGGTCTATCTGGTGGTCACCGTCGACGCGCAGCCCGCCGCGCACGCCCGGCGCGAGCATCGGCTCGAGCCGGCGGCACTCGCGTCCGCTCAGCCACTCGGAGGTGAGGCCGGACCGGGTCTGCAGGGCGTGCAGTTCCCGCAGGTGGGCGCGGTCGTCGCTGTCGAGCGCGACCGCGAGCGTGCCGCACTGCCGGTAGCCCGGGTCCAGGCCGGCCGCCTCGGCCAGCTCGGCGGCGAAGGCGGGATAGCGGCGCGCGGACTCCAGGTTGAGCCCCAGCAGGGTCTCCTCGCCGTAGTGCAGCTCCGTGACGGCGGCCAGCATTCCGGCCGCCACCTGCGCCGCCCCGCCACCGGGCTCGGGGTCCACCACCGCCGTGGCGAGTCCGCGCTGCGCGGCCCGCCAAGCCGTCACCAGCCCGATGATGCCGCCCCCGACGACGAGGACGTCCGGTGTGCGGGCGTCCGGTGCGTGTGTACGCGACATGGCCGTCCAGCCCCTCCCTTCGCCGGCATGACCCGGATCAGGTTCGTACGGTCGGAGGCCGCCAGCCTCCCTCTCAGCCCGGTGCGCCCGGGCTCCCGCGAGTGTCTTACGGTGGCCACCCTAGCCCGCAGCGCAGCTCACTCGTAAGGGAGCCTCCGTCCATGGTCCGATCGCTCGACGGTCTCGTCCTCGCCCCCGTGGCCGACCAGTCACCGGGCCAGGTGGGCACCCGCACCCGGTTCACGTACCACGAGGAGGACGGCCGGGTCTGGGCCGAGTACGCGGGTGGCGACGTCGTGCGCGGGCACCTGGTGGGCACCCGCGCGGGCGACCGGCTCGACTTCCGGTACGTGCAGCTGAAGCGGGACGGGAGCACGTCCTCGGGGCACTGCGTGTCCCTGGTGACCGAGCTCCCGGACGGGCGCGTCCGGCTCACCGAGACCTGGGAGTGGGAGTCGCAGCCGGGCAGCGGCACCAGTGTCGTGGAACAGGTCACGGACCCGGTTCGCTGACTGATGGAGCGTCAGTTGTCTAAGGTGATCAGGTGAGCGAGCAGACGCGGGCGCGGGGGCGGACGACGGGACGGGTCGTCGTGGTGGGCGCGGGCATGGCCGGGGTGCAGACCGCGGTCGCCCTGCGGGAGCAGGGCTTCACCGGGGGCGTGACGCTGATCGGCGCCGAGCCGCACCAGCCGTACGACCGGCCGCCGCTGTCCAAGGCCGTCCTGCTCGGCAAGGCCGAGGGCTCCGCCTTCGACGTCGACTTCGAGGCGCTCGGCATCGGGCTGCGGCTCGGCCGCGAGGTGCTGGGCGTGCGCCCCGGCGACCACGAACTGGACACGGCCGAGGGGCCCGTCCCGTACGACGTGCTGGTCGTCGCGACCGGCGCGGAACCGGTGCGGCTGCCCGGCGCGGAGGGCGTGCCCGGCGTCCACCTGCTGCGCACCCTGGACGACGCGGAACGGCTGCGGCCGGTCCTGGCCCGGCAGCACGACGTCGTCGTGGTGGGCGCGGGCTGGATCGGGGCGGAGTTCGCGACGGCCGCGCGGGAGGCGGGCTGCGCGGTCACGGTCGTCGAGGCCGCGGACCGTCCGCTCGCGGGCGCCCTGCCCGCCGAGGTGGCCGCGCCGATGACCGGCTGGTACGCGGACAGCGGGGTGACCCTGCGCACCCGCGCGCGCGTGGTGCGCGTCGAGGACGGGACGGTCGTCCTCGACGACGGTGCGCGGGTGCCGGCGGGCGCGGTGGTCGTGGGCGTCGGAGCGCGCCCGGCGACGGCCTGGCTGGCGGGCTCGGGCATCGAGCTCGGAGCGCACGGGGAGGTCGTGGCCGACGCGCACCTGCGCGCCTCCGTGCCCGACGTGTACGCGGTCGGCGACTGCGCCTCCTTCCCCTCCGGCCGGTACGGCGAGCGCCTGCTGATCCACCACTGGGACAACGCCCTCCAGGGCCCCCGCACGGTCGCGGCCGACATCATCGGGGAGGCCCCGGTGGCGTACGACCCCGTCCCGTACTTCTGGTCGGAGCAGTTCGGCCGGTTCGTGCAGTACGCCGGGCACCACGCGGCGGCCGACACGACGGTGTGGCGCGGTGACCCCGCGGGCGCGGCCTGGACCGTCTGCTGGCTCCGTGAGGACCGGCTCGTCGCCCTCCTGGCGGTGGGCCGCCCCCGCGACCTCGCCCAGGGCCGCAAGCTCGTCGAGGCGGGCACGGTACTGGACCGGACCCTTCTGGCGGATCCGGCGAGGCCCCTCAAGGCGGCCACGCGCTAGCGGGCAGGGGGCCCGTGCCGCCCCCCGCCGGCCCGGCGGGCACCCCCGTGACCTCGCACGTCAGGAGCGGCGGAGAAGGCACTCGGGGGGTGCGTGGCTGTCACCCCGGCCGGGGGCATGGCAGGCTGGTGCCGTGACCGAGATTGACGCAAAGATCGATGCTCTCGTCCCCGCGTGGCTGACCCTGCCCGACATCGCCGAACAGCTCGACGTCGAGGTGACCCGGGTCCGGCAGCTGGTCAAGGAGGGCCAGCTCATCGCCGTACGCCGGGGTGAGAACCGCGCACTGCACGTCCCCGCCGCCTTCATCGACGAGGACAAGGTCGTCAAGGGGCTGACGGGCACCCTGACGCTCCTGCGGGACGACGGCTTCACGGACGAAGAGATGCTGGAGTGGCTCTTCACGCCCGACGACAGCCTGCCCGGCACCCCGGCCCAGGCCCTGAGCGAGAACCGCGGTACGGAGGTCAAGCGCCGCGCCCAGGCGCTCGCCGTCTGAACCGACCATCACCGCCCGGCGTGCGGGCGGTCCGGGCCGCACGACGCCCCGGACCGCCCGCACGCCACCGACCTGGGGGGAGCACCACCATGCCCGGCACCACGCGCCGACAGCTCGCCGACGCCCGCCTGTACCTCTGCACGGACGCCCGCACGCGCCAGGGCGACCTGCCGGAGTTCCTTGACGCGGTCCTGTCCGGCGGAGTGGACGTCGTACAGCTGCGCGACAAGGGCATGGAGGCCGCCGAGGAGATCGACCGCCTCCGGGTCTTCGCGGACGCCTGCCGCCGCCACGGCAGGCTGCTCGCCGTCAACGACCGCGCGGACGTCGCCCACGCCGTCGGCGCGGACGTCCTGCACCTGGGGCAGGGGGACCTGCCCGTGCCGGCCGCCCGCGCGATCCTCGGCGACGAGGTGATCATCGGCCGGTCCACCCACTCCGCCGCGGAGGCGGAGGCGGCGGCCGCCCAAGAGGGCGTGGACTACTTCTGTACGGGCCCCTGCTGGCCCACCCCCACCAAGCCCGGCCGCCCGGCCCCCGGCCTGGACCTGGTCCGCCACACCGCCGCCCTGGGCACCGGCCGCCCGTGGTTCGCCATCGGCGGCATCGACCTGGCCAACCTGGACGAGGTCCTGGACGCGGGCGCCCGCCGGGTGGTGGTCGTCCGCGCGATCACCGCGGCCGACGACCCCGGAGCGGCCGCCGCGGAGTTCGCGAAGCGGCTGCGCGCCGTCTGACGCCCGGGACGGGCGGGGTGGTCGGGACGAGCACGGACATTGCGGACCCCGCTGTCCGAGGGATGGACAGCAGGCCGACAAAAAGGACAAAGGTGTCGGCATTGGTTGGGATGCCGCTGCGCCCTGGCTAACCTGCCCGTATGGCCCTAGGAACCGCCTCCACCAGGACGGATCGCGCCCGTACCGTGCGCGACATGCTCGCGTCCGGCAAGACCGTGTACTCGTTCGAGTTCTCGGCGCCCAAGACGCCCAAAGGCGAGCGGAACCTGTGGAACGCGCTCCGCCGGGTCGAGGCGGTCGCCCCCGACTTCGTCTCCGTGACCTACGGCGCGGGCGGCTCCACGCGCGCGGGCACGGTCAAGGAGACCGAGCAGATCGTCGCCGACACGACGCTCACCCCGGTCGCCCACCTCACCGCCGTCGACCACTCCCTCGCCGAGCTGCGCAACATCATCGGCCAGTACGCGGACGCCGGCATCCGCAACATGCTCGCGGTCCGCGGCGACCCGCCCGGCGACCCCATGGGCGAGTGGGTGCCGCACCCCCAGGGGCTGACGTACGCCGCCGAACTCGTCCGTCTGATCAAGGAGTCCGGCGACTTCTGCGTGGGCGTCGCCGCCTTCCCGGAGATGCACCCGCGCTCCGCGGACCGGGACACCGACGTCGCGCACTTCGTCGACAAGTGCCGCGCCGGCGCCGACTACGCGATCACCCAGATGTTCTTCCACCCCGAGTCGTATTTGCGGCTGCGGGACAGTGTCGAGGCGGCGGGCTGTGCGACTCCGGTCATTCCGGAAGTGATGCCCGTGACAAGTGTGAAGATGCTGGAACGGTTGCCCAAGCTGAGCAACGCCGCCTTCCCCGAGGCCCTGAAAGAGCGGATCCTCACAGCAAAAGACGATCCTGCCGCTGTACGCTCCATCGGTATCGAGTTCGCCACGGAGTTCTGCGCGAGGCTGCTGGCCGAAGGTGTGCCCGGACTGCACTTCATCACGCTCAACAACTCCACCGCCACACTCGAGATCTACGAGAATCTCGGTCTGCACGACTCGCGGCGGACCTAGACGCCTGGTCCGCGTACGACGAGGAAGAAGCGGCCGCGGCCGCAGGGAGAGGGGCGTACATGGGCTGGACGGTGCTCTACATCGCGTTCGGCATCGTCGCGCTGTGGCTGCTCGGTGAGGTCCTGCTGCAGTACAAGGCGCGGCTGCGCTACCGGCTGCTCGCCTTCGGCGGCTTCCTCGGGGTCGTCGTCGGTGTCCTGATCCCCTCCGTGGCGGTCATCGCGCTGGGCGCCGTCGCCTTCGCGGTCGGGCAGACGTACGTGACGCTGTCCTTCCGCCGCGGCTTCTCCACCGGCTGGGCCATCGGCAACCGCGCCGCGCGCGACGGTGCCACCGGCGGCGGGCGCGGCCACGACGAGCCGCAGTACCGGGACCCGGCGCTGGAGGTCTCCGAGCTCGAGGAGACCACCGTGGCCGGCGTGGCCGGCGCGTTCGAGGAGCGCGACCGCTTCGACGGGGACGACGACGTGTTCGCCCACCGGCGGCCCGCCCCGTCCGAGGCCGAGGGCGCCGAGGTGTACTCGCCGCAGCCCCTGCCGGACGAGACCGGCAACTACGGCGTGTACAGCGAGGCCGCCTACGCCGCCGCCACCGATGCGTCCTACGCGGCGGCCGCCGCCCCCGCCCCGGACCAGTCCTTCGGCTACGACGGCTACCCCGGGTACGACCAGCAGCAGTACGGCTACGACGCCGGCCCGCAGCAGTACGCCGCCTACTCCGACCCGTACGTGGGGGCCCAGGGGTACGACGCCACGGGGTACGACAGCGGCTACGCGGCCCAGCAGACCTACGGCGGGCAGCAGGAGTACGGCCACCAGGACCAGTACGCCGCCGGCGGGTACGGCGAGACGCCGGCGGGCGGTGTGTGGGTACCCCAGCAGCGGACCACCGACGACCTGTTCGGCGGTGAACTGCCGCAGGAGCAGCCCTACCCGTACCAGGGCGACGGGCACGGCACCGGCACCGGCTACGACGGGCAGCAGTACCGGTACTGACGGGTCACTGGGAGCCCCGGAAGTCCGGCCCCTCCACGATCAGCCCCGCCACCAGCGCGCCCGACATGCCCGCGTGCGGCAGGCCGCCGCCCGGGTGCGCCCAGCCGCCGGCCAGGTACAGCCCGGGGAGGCGGGTGGTGTTGCCCGGGTGCAGGAAGCGGCCGTCGGCCGCGGCGAGCGCGGGCGGCGGCACGACACCGTCCTGGGCGCCCGTCTCGCGCGCGGTGTGCGCGGGGGTGCGCACCTCGCGCCACAGCAGGCGCTCCCGCAGCCCGGGGACGGCGGCCTCCGCGGCCGTGATGACGAGATCGGCGTACCGCTCGGCCGGACCGGCCGCCTCCCAGTCCGCCGTGAGGGGGGCCGCCGCCGACACGACCACCGACTCGTGGGCGTCGTCCGGCCGCAGGGCCGGGTCGTCCGGGCGCAGCACGGTCACCGTGGGCGGCGCCGGGTCGCCGGTGCCGGCCCGTCCCGTGACGAAGTCCAGCTCGGCCGTGCGATCGGGCGTGTGGACGACCGTGCGGTGCACCGCACCGGCCCCGGGCCCGCCGCGCAGCGCCAGCAGCACGGTGAACCGCCCGGCCACCGGCGGCCAATGGCCGGGCGTCACATCGCCGTCACCCTGGAGCGGACGCTCCGTCAGCGCGGCCAGGCGCCCGGTGGGCACACCCGCGACCACGTGGTCCGCCTCGACGGTCCCGCCGTCGGCGAGCTCCAGCCCGGCCGCCCGGCCGTCCTTCTCGACGATCCGGGTGACCTCGGCGCCGAACACGAACTCCACCCGGCGCGCCCGGCACCGCTCGTACACGGCCCGCGCCAGCTCCCGCATCCCGCCGCGCACGTACCAGGTGCCGAAGGCCTGCTCCATGTACGGCAGCACGGCCGCGCTCGCCGGAGCGGTCCGGGGATCCAGGCCGTACGCGAGCGCGTGGCCGTCCAGCAGGGCGGTGAGCCGGGGATCGCGCAGCTCCCACGCGCCGATCTCGGCCAGGGTGCTCGCGCGCCGGGTGCGCAGCAGCCGCTTGTGCGGCACGGACGGGTACGGCTCGCGCTCGGCGAGCACCTGCCAGTCGGGCCACAGCGGCTCCTCCAGGAGCGGCCGCCGGGTCCGGTCCCAGGCTTCGCGGGCCCGCACCAGGAAGTCGCCCCACCGGTCGCCCGCGCCCGCGCCGAGCGCCGTGTCCAGCGCGTCGACCACGCCCGCGCGCGAGCTGTTCGACAGGAGCACGTCCGTACCGTCCGGGAAGACGTGCCGGGCGGCCGGGTCCACCTCGACCAGGTCGACGCAAGTCTCCAGCGGCTGCCTGCCGGTCTTGACGAACAGGTCGCGGTAGACGGCGGGCAGCGGCAGCAGACCGGGGCCGGTGTCGAACGCGAAGCCGTCCCGCTCGAAGCGGCCCACCGCCCCGCCGTACGTCTCCGTCCGCTCGTACACCACCACCCGGTGGCCCGCGACGGCCAGCCGGGCGGCCGCCGCCATCGCGCCCATCCCGGCGCCGATCACCGCAATCCGTGCCATGCCGCGACCCTATCCGTCCCCGCCGACAGCCCTTCCGGGACCCCGGGAGGGGAGCCCTGGGGGCGGGGAGTACGCGGACGGACGCGATGGTCACCAGCCGGGCACGGTGCGTCCTGGGCAGGAACACACAGGCCTGAGTACCCGTACCTAGCCGAGGAGATGAGTACGCGCGCGGATGGGGTCCTACCTGCGCGAACGAGAGAGTGGGGGCACGGAAAGGGGCGCGGCTCCGGTACCGCCGACACGGGGCGGCGGAACGGTTCGCGCCCTTGGCCGCTCCTTCCGCCGGTGCGTACCGACGAGCCGGCGGGAGCGAGGCACGGGGGAGTTCCGGGGGAGACCACACGGGGGAGTGCGGGGGAACACGGAACGGGGGAGTACGGCGAAGCGCCGGTTCGGGTGGCCCGCGGGGGACGGGCCACGGCGGACCGGCGCCTTCGTCGTGGCGGTCGGCGACGGCCCTAGCGGCCGCCGCTCACCCGCCCCTGGAGCAGCCGGGACAGTGCCGCGTGCACCTCGTCCAGGGAGCGCTCCGGCTGGAACGCCTGCCAGTCCAGGGCGGCCACCAGCACCATGCCGACCAGCGCGGCCGCGGTCAGCGGAATATCGAGGTCCGCGCCGAACTCCCCGCTCGCCATGCCCTGGCGCAGCACGTCCTCGACGACAGCGACCGCCTCCTGGCGCACCACCAGCAGCGTGGACTGCCAGGCCCGGTTGGTGCGCCACAGCTCGGCCACGTACAGCTGGGTGAAGGCCGGGTAGCGGTCGATGAACAGGAGTCCCGCGCGGATCATCGCGTCCAGGGCGTCGACCCGGCCGCCGCCCTCCTCCGCGGTGCGCTCGGCCGCCTCCCGCAGGGAGGCGGTGAGGAGACCCACCCCGTGCCGGAGCAGTTCCTCGAAGAGCACCGATTTGCTGGCGAAGTTGTAGTAGACGGTGCCCTTCGCGACCCCCGCGCGCTCGGCGATCTCGTCCACCGTGGTGGCGGAGAAACCCTGTTCCGCGATGAGGGTGACCGCGGCCTCGTAGAGCTTCTGCCGGGTCGCCTCGCGACGGCTGCCGCCGCCGCCCGACGTGGCCGTGCTGCTTTCCATGGCGTCGATTCTCACAGCACCCGGTGCCCGGGCCTCCACAGGGCCGGTCCACGTCGCGGCCCGACCGGGGATCCACACCCGCCGGATCGGGCCGGCCTCGCACCAGCGGCGCGAACATGCAGGTCGGAACGGATTGTCAGTGCCATACCGCACGATGGCCACATACGGCACCTCGTATCGGGCGTGCCGTCACGCAGACGACAGGAGGTTCGTCATGGCCAGCTACCACGCAGCCGCCGCACGCCGGCGCCGCGCCACCGGCCCTGCCCCCTCACTGACCGGACCGGCGGGCGACGTGCACCCCGTGCTCCGCCGGGCCACGGCCCCGCCCGCCGCCCTCGACCTGCTCGCCCAGGCCCGTTCCGGTCTCGACGAGGCGACCGGCCTGGACGCCCCCAACGAGCGGTACGCCACGGCCCACCTCGCCGCCCTGCGCACCGCCGCCGCCGTGCTCGCCGCGCGCGGCCGCCCGGAAGCCACCCCGCGACGCCGGGCCCGCATCAGGAGCGCCTGGGAAGTGCTCCCCGAGATAGCGCCCGAACTGTCGGAGTGGAGCGCCCTGTTCGCCTCCGGGGCGCAGCGTCGCGCCCGTGCGGAGGCCGGTATCCGGGGGGCGGCGAGTGTGCGCGACGCCGACGACCTCGTACGCGACGTGGCCATGTTCCTGCGCCTCGTCGAGCGGATGCTCATCCTCCAGCCCGTCCTGCCCCAGCCACGGCGGGACGGGGGCCCGGACACGCCGGACGTACCCGACACGGGGTGACCGCGCGCCGGACGTGCCGGGCGGCGGCGGGCATGCGTGCGGCCTCCTGGCTTCCCATTAGGGTGGGATCACCCGTACGCTCCGCCGCGGCCACCCGGCACGGGCGGAGGCAAGCCCATCGCTCCGCCGCACAGCAGGCGGTGCCGCGCCGAGGAGTCAACTGCCGTGCCGGACCCCATGCGCCCGCCCGCCTCCCGCCACCACCCTCAAACGACGTCGCCGGGCTCCGACCCCTCCCGTTCGCCCGCCTCCCGCCCGCACCCCACCGGCCCCCGCTCCTCCCTCCGCACCGCCGTGGTCTGGGAGGTCCTGAAGGACGCCCTCGACCGCCGGGTCAGGGCGACGGGCGGTGCGGTGCCCGGCGGCGTCCTCGACGTGCTGGACACCGGAGGCGGCAGCGGCAACTTCGCGGTGCGCGTGGCCGGGCTCGGCCATCGTGTCACGGTCGTCGATCCCAGCCCGAACGCCCTCTTCGCGCTGGAGCGCCGCGCCGCCGAGGCCGGCGTCGCGGACCTGGTGCGCGGCGTCCAGGGCGACGCGCACGGCCTCTTCGACGTCGTCGAGCGGGACGGCTACGACGCGGTGCTGTGCCACGGGGTCCTGGAGTACGTGGACGACCCCGCCGAGGGCCTCGGCAACGCGGTCGCCGCGCTGCGCCCCGGGGGCGTGCTCAGCCTGCTCGCCGCCGGTCTGGGCGGAGCCGTGCTGGCGCGGGCCCTCGCCGGCCACTTCACGGAGGCCAGGCAGGCGCTCGGTGACCCGGACGGACGCTGGGGCGAGGGCGACCCCGTCCCGCACCGCTTCACCGCTGAGCAGCTCACCGCCCTCGTCGAGGACGCGGGCCTCGCCGTCGCCGCCGTGCACGGCGTACGGGTCTTCGCCGACCTGGTCCCCGGCGTGCTCGTGGACACCGAGCCGGGGGCCGTGGAAGCGCTGCTGAAGCTGGAGGCCGCGGCGGCCGAATCACCCGCCTTCCACGCGGTGGCCACCCAGCTCCACGTCCTCGGTGAGACGCGGGGGTCGGCCGGGCGCTGAACCCTCTGCCCGGGTACAGCCCTGATCAGGGGCTCATCCGCAGATGGAGTACGCCACAGGCCCTCCGATCGGGCGCCCGGAGCCGTATGATCGAGGGAGACCGTTCGGCATGACGGGCCGGTCGCTGGGGAAGTTACGCTTCAGTGAACCGGAGTGCCATGACGGGTCACGGTTGGCGAATTGGCGTAGAGGGGCGGGTTTCACGGGGGCGATTCCCTGCCTATCCTGAAGAGGACCCCCCGGGTCGCCCCGGCGACCGCACGATGAGGAGGACTCCGTGCCGCTCTCGGAGCACGAGCAGCGAATGCTCGAGCAGATGGAGCGAGCGCTGTACGCCGAAGATCCCAAGTTCGCGACAGCGCTCGAGGGAAGCGGGCTGCGTACGTACACCCGGCGACGGGTCTACCAGGCGGTCGCGGGTTTTCTGGTGGGTATCGCGCTCCTCATGGCCGGAATGGTCGCACAGCAGATCTGGGTCAGCGTGGTGGGTTTCCTCGTCATGCTGGGCTGCGCGGTGCTCGCCGTCACCGGTTGGCGCAAGGCCCCCAAACCGGGTGAACAGCCGGCCGGTGCGACCGGTGCGCCGGGTGCGTCCGGTTCCCGGAGCCCACGGCAGCGCCGCTCCATGATGAACCGCATCGAACAGCGCTGGCAGCGCCGCCGCGACGAGCAAGGGCAGTAGCGGCTCCGCCGGCTCGCCGACCAGTACAGGCGTGGCTGAGGGGTGACCGTCCACCGGACGGTCA